>JASHYD010001215.1 GCA_030043175.1 Xanthobacteraceae bacterium
CCTATCTTCTCGATTCCGCGGTGCTAAAAGGTACCGAAAAGCCTGAAGATGCCAAGTAATGCCGGCGCGCGGTTGAGCCCGAGCAGTGCAATTGCCACGATGGGAACCGGTCGAGCCACGGCCTGCCGGCGATTACCGCCTGAGACTAGGGCGGCCGCTTTGCTGTTTCGCTCACTCGGGGGATGGCGTCTAGGAGATCCAGCGGCGGGTCATCTCTTCTCGATGGCCGATAATCCGCTTAAGACTGCACTCGGTTCCACCAGTTAAAATTGCCGCCTACCGATCATGTAGTGGCCCATCGTCCGAGTGTCCCTGTCGTGTCTCCGGTGCGCTCTCGGAGCGTCCGCGTTGAGATAGCTCCCTGTCAGCTCGCGGCGACGGACGACTCGACCGGTACAGCGGACAGCGCCCTCCAAGGACTGAAGGTTGGTGCGTGACCCCTATCTAGAACCGTCAAATTAGCGGCTTTACCTACGTCGATTTCAGCGAGTAGTAGCTGCAACCTTCATGGAACATGAAAATGGGGGTATCTGGATTTACTCCCTCGTTTAATATAACTCGAGAAGCAGCGAGGAACGGGGTAGTACTATTCTTCGACCATCGATGCTGGAATTAGAAAGCTCGCCGCGCTTGCCGTAGTCAGCTTTCGAAACTGTAACTTTAGTTGCATGTTTCATGTTTCCTTCTTCGCTGGTTTGAGTGGAACGCAGATGTAAAACTCCGTGTCGCAGCAACCGTGCTCGGCGATCGAAAAATTCGAGGTCGGCGAGGTCGAGCGTCATAACCGCTGCGGCGTCCTTGTAAATTAGCGTGGTGTACCGTCCTGTGTCCTTGGTCTTATCAATCAGCACTATCTTATCCATTTGAGTCTGTTACCATATGAGCGCGTTCCCGCTTTCGGTTACGTTCGATGCGAAGCCGCTCGCATCCATGCAATGGTAGGTATTAGTAATTCGCTCGCAGACATGGCCATTCGCACAAGGTTTACCTGTGTAGTACCGCTTGAGCCCGGCCTCGCGAGCCTCTCGCCTGGAAATCACCGACGGCTCCATGAATAACGGGGGCTTTACAGCCCCCGATCCCTGGCGATGATGACGATGACAGTCCAGATGGTCAGTGCCATCGTAGTTAGATCGATGGCGCCTTTCAGGATGATGAGTTCCAACATTCGTGAAAACGAGGGCCTAAAGCCCCCGCTCCTCTGCTTGCTTTTCGGTGATTTCGCCATCTGCGAGCTGTCGAGCGACTTTCAGAAGCCTCTCAATTTCCCATTTCCGACGGCGTCGAGCTGCTCGCTCTGCGACCGGATTACTTTGCGCTAAGTATTTCATTTAAAATCATTTGTTCGCAGTTATTATATCACCGCATACTGCAGTATTACACAATGAGTCCGACTGTCGTGCAGTGGTGTGGTAGTATTTGTGAATACTGTAGTTCCATGATTTAAAATAAATATAAAGAGGCGGAATATTATGACCATTCATGAATTAATCAGTCAACTGCGATTGCCTGCCGATGTGGAGTTGCCTAACTCCAGCGTCATTAACTTGACGCTATATCCAATTCCAGAGGACTACGCTGGAAGTGGCACCCCACACGCATGCTGAGCTGGGTGGATGACCACGGCTACTCGCGATCAATTACTTGGTAAGTACGTCGCCATCGCGGGCCGTACTCAACGCGCGTTCGTGTAAAGACCAGCGCCTCGTGATTAGAATGTTGCGGGGGAGGTTGGAGGCGATCCAGGAAAGGGAGCAGCTGGTCACGCAGCTCGAAGGATTTTAACCTTGACCGACGGTGCCCGCGGCTTCTTGCGGGGCCTCCCGTTGAGCTGCTTACGCATATGGGAACAGGATTACATGCGTGGGAGTGGAACTCGACCGGTCTCTTACCATACCGGCAGCAGCGGCAAGTGTTGATACCACGCCATGGTTGTGATCGCTGCGCATGCCAGGCCGAAGCCGGCAAATGCGAGCGTTTGGACGTTCATCATTTATTGACACAACAAAAGAAGTCTTGCGACACCGGGGTAGCTCGTAGGAGCAGCTGAGAAAAGCCGGGGGGATCCACGGCAATGGTCACATGATGATTTTGGAGAAGAACTCGATCCAGATCGCGACGTCTGGAAAAATGGGTGAGCAAGGTGGTGTCTGAGAAGATCGCCGCACCAGTGTCGCGGTAGGCCGCTCCCCCTCGATTCGACCGGGTCGCGTGCGGGCCAAGTCAAGCCGCAATGATCCGGCCCCTGACCCGTGGATTGTCTTACGATCGCTGTCAACTGCGCTTTGGGCGCGGGGAATGTCTCCCGCGCCGTTGATGCACAACATGCCGGCGCGCCCGGCCAATTCGCGATGGGAGGACCATATGGCACGTTTCTCTGCAATCCGCATTCCGTCGATCTCGAAGACACCCAAGAGGGCGCCAGGTAAAGCCATCCGCGCGGCGCTCGCGGCCACCATGCTGGCATCGGCCGCACCGGCTTTCGCCGCGGACGTGACGCCGGAGCGGCTCCTTAATCCGGACCGCGAGCCGCAGAACTGGCTGATGAACCACCGCACCTATGACGGCCAGCGCTTCTCGCCGCTTGCGCGCATCGACAAGGGCAACGTCAAGAACCTCAAGCTCGCCTATGCGGTCCCGCTCGGCGGATCGGCCGGCGACGAATGGCTGGAGGCGACGCCGCTGTTCGAAAACGGCTTCATCTACGTCACCGATTCGTGGGGCGTGCCTACAAGATCGATGCCACCTCGGGCGAAACGGGGCGAATCGTTTGGCGCATGGAGCCGAAGCAGGAGCGGCAGGCCAACAATCGCGGCGCCGCGCTATGGGGCAATCTCGTTATCTCGCCCGCGAGTTGGCCGGCGCGCATCATCGCCACGGACAAGGAAACGGGTCGTGTGGTGTGGGAAACGAATGTGAGCTTCGATACGCCGCAACTGCGCATCACTGCGGCACCGCTTGCTATCAAGGACAAGATCATCATCGGGGCGTCGGGCGGCGACAGCGGCGTGCGCGACTGGATGGCGGGGCTCGATGCTGCCACCGGCAAGCTGCTATGGCGCAAATTCACGATTCCGGCGCCTGGCGAGCCCGGCAGCGAGACCTGGAAGGATCGGAACAACGCGTGGCAGACCGGCGGCGGCGCCGTGTGGGTCACGGGCACCTACGATCCCGACACCAACCAGACGATCTGGGGCACCGGCAATCCCGTGCCGATGTTCGATCCGTTCTACCGCCCGGGCGACAATCTCTACACCAACAGCGCGATTTCCTGGGACCCCGACACCGGGAACATGAACTGGTATTTCCAGTACACGCCCGGCGACCTGTGGGACTATGACGAGGTCGGCACCCACATCATGATCGACAGCGAGGTTGCCGGGCAGCCGCGCAAGCTGATCACGCATTCGGCGCGCAACGGCCATCTCTACACGATGGATCGCCACAACGGCCAGATCATTGGGGCCAAGCCGTACACGGAGGTCAACTGGACCCGCGGCATCGACCAGAAAACCGGCCGGCCGATCGAATACGACCCGTCGAAGGACATTCAGACCTATGCGGGCGTCGGCAACGTCGTGCCGGGTGACCCGCTCAAGAAGGTCTGCCCGTCGATCCTCGGCGGCAACAATTACTGGCCGTCGTCGTACAGCCCGAGGACCAAGCTCATCTACATCCCGGCCTTGACGGGCTGTACGACGGTCGAGATCGACCGCACCAAGCACAACGCCGAGCGCGGCTGGAACGGCGGCAATACCGTGCAGGAGCGCTTTGAAAGCAACCTCACCGCCGTCGATCCGGTGACTCAGGAGATCAAGAAGAGCGTGCATCTGCGCTATCCAAACACTTCAGGCACGCTTGCGACCGGCGGCGGCCTGGTGTTCCTCGGTCTTTTCGATGGCACTGTCGCGGCCTTCGATGACGCAACGCTCGATGAACTGTGGAAGATCAATGTCGGCTCCCCCTTCGCGGCGCCGCCGATGACTTTCGAGTTCAACGGCAAACAATATGTGGCGATTGCCTCGGGGCGCAGCCCGCTCGCAAAGCGGCGAGCGGACAACATCCCCGAGCTCAAAGAACAGCGCAACGCGACTGTGCTGTACGTGTTCGGGCTATGAAAAACGCTCTGCCTTGCCACCTCCGACAGGCTTGACGCGCTCCCCGGCTTTCCTGCGCCGTCTTGCGCTTCGGATCGTGTCCGCATCGCCAGCCAACAACAGCAAGACGGTCGGCCGGGTCGAGGAGCAGCGCAACAAGGATGAGCCACCGCAGCACCAGTCGGCTTGGCCGAACAGGGTGGCAAGATATCGGACGAGACCAAGATCGGCCTCAACCACGCGACGGTCGCCCTCAACGGGCGGCCTTCGCGAGGTTCAGGTCGGCGAGGCGTAACGACGATGATTGGCGTGGCGTGAAAACCTAGGGCGCCGGAACGTCAGCTCCTGCAGGAACACCAGACGCGGTGCCGGTCTCCTTTTCCTTGCTACTGCAACGGGTCCGCAGGAGCTTGAGCTGCGGTGCTAACAAGAGCTCCTATGTGATCCATGGTCACCGGATCGGGACCTCGTCCCTCCGC
>JASHYD010000127.1 GCA_030043175.1 Xanthobacteraceae bacterium
CTCGGTGCCCAGCTTCCCGTCAATTTTCTACTGAGCGAAGCTTTCCTGGGTTCATGAGGCCCAAAGGATCGACGCTCCTGCGGAAAGCCATCTTCTGACCTTCCGGGTCGAAGCGACCGCCATCTTCGAGCTTAGAAATATGCGGATTGTTGAGAATACAACCATCGTCCTCGAATGATCGCATGATCGCGTTCAAACGAGCCTCCGACGTGTAGCGGATCAATGGCAGGCCGCCGACGCGGCAGCGGCCACTTTCTTTCGTGTATTCGTGATGCATCAGCACTTCATCGCCAAACCGCTTCATCTGATGCTCAGCAAGCTCGGGCTCAAAGGGATTCGGCATCACGACCTGAAGGTAGGTCCAGTGCCGCTCGACTTGTAACGCCATCAGGGTCGTGTGATTGAATGCGGTCTCATGAATGCGACGTAGCTTGGCGGCGTTGCTCTCGGCCTCGGTTACAGCCATGGATCGTGCGCCATTGAATGAAGACGCAAGTGCGAAGAATTGATCGACGTCGCTGTCCTTCACCATGGAAAACATTGCGTGACCGCTACCGTCAAAATACGCAGTGAGCCGCTTATAAAATGGTGCAAACCGTTTTTCGACAGCACTGAGGAGAAATATCTCCAAGCCGCTGGCGAAGGCTGCGTTGCCGAACGCGATGACATCGCCATAGGTTGGAAAGATCGCAATACAGTCGACCCATTTGACCGCCGGAACTAATTTCAACTGGGTTTCAAGAATAATGCCGGTCGTTCCCCAAGCATGGAAGACGAAACCGACGTCGTCGCCGGAAAGCGCGAGGACGCGCGGGCTCTCTTCGAGCGTCATGATCTTCAGTGATAGGACCATTCCCGAATCCCGGATGATGCCATGGCGCACGGATCCAATCCCCGCAAACCCGCCGCCGAGATAGCCGCCGATGGTGGCGGACTCCTTGGTTGATGGATACATCATCAGTTGCTGACCGGTCGTCAGCGCGGCCTCCTGGGCCGAGCCAATGACAGCTCCGGCCTGAACCCGTAGGCTGCCGTTATCGACTCCAAGCACCTTGTCGAACCCGATCATATCCAGGACGATCCCGCCTTTGAGTGGAACGGATTGACCGTAATTTCCGGTCCCGCCGCCGCGGAGGGTGACGGGTATGCGATGCCTGGCGGCAGCAGCAGCAACGGCTCCGATTTCTGCCTCCGTCCTCGGCTGCACGACAATCTCCGCGATACAGCGCTCGAGCTGTCGCGTGAGCACCGGGCTATACCAATGAAAGTCGCGGGACTTCTGCCGCAACAGTCGCTCGTCCATGCTTGAGGATACGGTTCCAATGTCCTTGCGGAATTGTTCCAGGACTGCGGCGCTTGTCATTCCATTCTCCTCGAATCCCGCGGGAGAGCGTAACCCGGGACGAGACTATTTTTTGTCTTTTGGCAGCGACGAGGGCGCGAACACCACCTGCTTGAAACTCTGCGGGCCGAAAATGCGAGCATGTTAATAGCCATCAGCAGCAAAAGTGCGGCGAAGAACTGATTGATCTTTAAATAGGTGGCGGTGGTCTGGATGAAATAGCCGAGCCCCTGTTGTGCAGCGACGCGTTTTTGATGGGCTTGCGGTATCATTCGCGATCAGCATGCCGCTGTCCATCATGATCGCAAGTCGCGTTCGATCCGCTCACCGACGCTTGGAATGAGTGCCATGATGCTGCTGGTCGAACTCGCCCGTCACCGGCAAACCATCCATTCGGCGCCATGCGAATTCTCCCTTGAGCAGCATCCGGAAGGTTGGCGGATCAAGCAAAAGAAAGTCAATTTCTCGAGAACAACGAGGTACTGGAGAGCACGCCATTTCCGATTTAGAGCGTGTTGCGATGAGATCGAATCGCCTTTATGGCGTTATGCCCGCGCTCGGCCGACCAACGATGATGACGTGGACGGCCCCGAGAAGCCCGGTCATGACTCTGGTTAAACGTGACCGCAATCCGCTGTGGAGGATATCATGCCGCCATCAGGCCACGGCAGGAATCAGGAATGGATCGTCTCCAACGAATTTGCTCGGGTTCGCCCCACGATCGACCATCGCGGCTAGGATCCCCGGTTACGCATCGAGGATCTCGCAAATGACACTTTGCGTCGCTCTTGACGCCTTTCTGTTGGCCGCGCTGACCACGGCCTGCGCGGAGGAAGCGCGCCTTTGCTCAGAAATGCAGCCGGGCATCTTCACTCGTTCCATTCCACTGAAACTTGCTCTACTGTTGTCATCACGTGCTAGCGGCCGGGTCGTCGCAGAGGTTGGAGAAAGACGATGAGAATTGTGGCTGTCGCGGTGGCAACGGCAGTGTTAACGGTCCCGGCCTATTCGCAGTCCAGCGGAATTAACGCTTCCCAAGGGGCTGGGATGGCGCAGCGCGTCGGCGCCCCAGAGGAACCAAAGGTCGATCCCGCAAAGAGGAAGGCCGACGAAAAGGCGTTCAATGACGCCGTCAACCGGATTCCGTCGCCTCAAAAGAAATACGATCCTTGGGGAGCTGTTCGCCAGAATGCCAGGTAATGGTAAGGCACCGCCGGACGCATGGTCCGGCCGGCCTGTGGGCTGCGGCTGCCGGCTTGCACGGCGTGCGTCTAAAGGCGGCTGCTGGGCGGCATGGCCGCCAGCATCGCGCGCGGGCCCGGAACGCCATCTCATAACCAGAATGGGCTGATCCATGGCGGCCGCACGCGCGTGCCAAACAAGACCGGTATGACCTCGCCGCTGATGTGGACGTCACCCAAACGGTCAATGTGATGAATGCATGCTGCCGAAGTTGGTGCTGGCCTGAATTTGACAGAGGAGGCGTTTCCGGGAATTCAGGGATTCGATCGACGTCATGGCGGCTCGATGCCATGACAGGATGAGCTGTCCCAAGCGCAGCGACTCCAGCTCGCCGATGTAGCTGCCCGCGCCGCTACACCGCCTGCAGGAAGCGCTTGGCTGCCTCGCCGTGCTCACGGCGAAGCCGCGCCACGTCGACTCCGACGGGCGCGCCGTCCACCACACGCCATTGCCCGCCGATCATTACGCGGTCGGCCTGATGCGCACCGCACAGCACCAGCGCGGCGATCGGATCGCCCGCACCGGAGAAGCGCAGCTCGTCGAGGGTGAACAGCGCAAGATCGGCCTGCTTGCCGACCGCAATTGCGCCGATGTCGCTGCGGCCGAGGCAACGCGCCGAGCCTTCGGTTGCCCAGCGCAAGGCGTCAAGGTGCGTCACCGCCGCCGCACCGTAGCTCAAGCGGCCGAGCATCAGCGCGTGCCGCACGCCTTCCATCAGATTGGAGTTGTCGTTCGAGGCGGAGCCGTCGACCCCGAGTCCGACCGCCACGCCCGCGTCCTCCAGCTCCTTGGTGCGGCAGCAGCCGGAGGCGAGCACCATGTTCGACGTCGGGCAGTGGCTGACGCCGAGCCGGTGACGGCCGAGCCGGGTAACCTCCTCGTCGTTGAAGTAAATGCCGTGTGCGAGCCACACGCGATCCTGCATCCAGCCGAGCTCGTCGAGATAATCCACCGGCCGGTAGCCGAAATGGTGCAGGCAGTAGGCCTCCTCGTCCTTGGTCTCGCCGAGATGCGTGTGCAGGCGACAGTCGTAGGCCGCCGCGAGCTCTGCGGTCTCGCCCATGATCCTCTTGGTGACGTTGAAGGGAGCGCAGGGTGCGAGCGCGACTCGGCGAAACGAACCCTCGGTCGGATCGTGATAGCGGCGCAACACGCGCTCGCAATCGGCAAGCAGCACGTCGTCGTCCTGGATCAAGCGATCCACGGAGAGGCCGCCGTCCCGGGCGCGCAGGTTGACCGCGCCACGCGTCAGCGTCATGCGCATGCCGAGCGCCAGGGCTTCGTCATGCTCGACGTCCATGGCGTCGTCGAGACCCGGCGGATAGACGTAATGATGATCGCTCGCTGTGGTGCAGCCGGACAGCAGCAGCTCGGTCAGCGCCAGTCGCACCGCCAGCCGGAAGCCGTCTCGATCGAGATGACGGGCCCAAATCGGGTAGAGTG
>JASHYD010001216.1 GCA_030043175.1 Xanthobacteraceae bacterium
TTGGATTGGCCTGTCGTGGATCGGCGCCGCCTTGTTCCTCGCACCCGCGATAGCCGGCGGCCGGGAAGCACGCGGCCAAGGAACGCTTGTCGACCTGCTGTTCTGGGCCGTGCTGATCATCGTCGCGGGCGCGCTGATCGGCAACTGGCTCGGCATCATGGGGTACATCGATACAGCATGGTTCTGGTTCGGAAATCGGGGTCTTTCTTACATCCAGCTCGACCGTTTCTGGCAGATCGGATTCTTCGTGGGGCTCATCTTCTGGAGCCTGCTGGTCTTTCGAGGACTGTGGCCGACCGCCGCCGCACTATGGCGGGCGACGGTGCAATTCTGGTCAGGGCATATCCGGCTGGAGAACCTAATCTGGGCCTCAACGGTCAACATCTCCGTACTTTACCTGTTCGGCATGATTCCGCTGACCGGCATCGGCAGATCATTCACGATCACCGATTTTTGGCGCTGGTGGGTCGTTCACTTGTGGGTCGAACAGTCATTCGAATTCTTCGCCGCCAGCATGAGTGCCTACCTCCTCATGGCCGTTGGCCTTGTGTCGCGCAAGCTTGCCGAACGGGCCGTTTATTTCGAGTTGATCCTGATTTTTCTCTGCGGCGTCATCGGAACCGGTCACCACCTCTATTGGGTCGGCGGGCCGAGCATGTGCCAATGGGCAGCATGTTCTCGTTCATCGAGGTGCTGCCGCTTGCGCTTTTGATTATGGAAGCCATTGGCCAGTACAGACTGATCAGGAGACATGAAACGTTCAACCATACGCTTGCTTACGCATACATTATCGGTGCGGCATTCTGGAATTTCGTCGGTGCTGGCGTGTTTGGTGGCGGCACCTTGAACGCGCCGCTTATCACCTATTATGAACACGGCACATTTCTCACGCTGAACCATGCGCACACGGCATTGTTCGGCGCCTTCGGTCTACTCGCCATCGGCCTCATATATTTCTGTCTTCGTTATGCCGCCGGCGAGCGCTTTGCTTTCGATGAGCGGCCCGGTTGGTGGGCATTCTGGCTCTACAATGCCGGCTTAGTGCTGTGGATTGCCTTCAACTTTTTCCCGATCGGCTGGCCGCAGCTCGACGCCGTCTTCGAGCGCGGCCTCGCCTACGCCCGCAGTATCGAATTCTATAACGGAACGCTGGTGTGGCAGTGGCTGCGTCTGCCAGGCGACATTGTGTTTGCGCTGGCGGCGCTATTGATGGCAGGGGATTTCCTGATCAAGCTTGGGCCTCTCTATCCGCAACTCGTGACCTGGATCACCCGATGCCCCGTGCTCCTTCGCGTAGAATCCGGCGAGTAACGGCCAGTGGCGACTGAGGCGCATTGGATTCGTGTCATTCGGAACCAAAAGGTCGCTTTCCTGAACCCGGTTATCGGAAGCGACGTAGCAGTAAAGTTGGGCAGGCGCCTGCACCGCAAGTGTTAAGATGATCGACGCGCCGGTCTTAAAGCCCGCCGTCGCGATCAGATTGATCGACATTTTGTCGTTGGCGAGCGCGACACCCGTCCCGCCGGTCTTGACCCCGATTTTTGGCGTTGAATTCGGCGCCCCGCTTGACCGGCACAACAAAACCTTCATCATCGCGTCGCCGTCGCGCCTGCGCAGGGCCAGCAGCGGGGGAGCAACTCGGCAACGCCCTCCCTTTTCTGGTTTGGCAATGAAGCCGGAGGCGGCGTTGCTGGCATTTTGAGCACATGCTGCATCTCCCGCAATCGACGCGCATCGGCCAGGCCGTCGAATTGACCGCGAGCACCTTGTCGAACCTCTGGCCCGCGAATGGCCGCTTTTCCCTTGAGGCGGTATTTGTGGCCGCCGAAACAACGCTATCTAGGGCGTCACGGTGAGGCTGGTTACGTTTATCGCAAATTTGGTCGTTTCCGTGCTATTCTCGACGCCACCTAATGTTATCTCGGTGCGCGATGGTAACGCTGGTTACGTTCATCAGAGATTTGCTCGTTTCCGTTGCTATTCTGTACGCCACCTATGCCCTCATGCGCTTCGCCGCGCGCTGTCTTTTGTGGTTGGTCGGTTCGATAAGATTGGGTGGGGGCGCCTGCAACGTCCAGGCGTCAGGCGTGCCGACGGCGAGGACGCGGCAGCCCTCCCTCCAGGAAATCAAAGTCTATGTCAGGGAAGCGAGCGATGCTCTGTTTGCGTACGAGCGTCGCATGTTGTGTGCACGGTCTGAAATGAGAGAAATCGCCGCGCGGACGCTTGAAACTATCGCTGATACACGGGCACTGATAGCTCAAGTCGATGCGGTAGCCGCAGGAACACTTGCGGGAGTCGAGCCTGCGGATCAGAGCTTTGCCGTCGGCGTAACGTCGTCGGGGGCCCGCAAACACTTCGGAGGTCTTGGTCTTGGTGCCCACGACCCCAACGGCTCACCTCAGCGTCATTGCGCTGTGGCCTTGCTGAGGCGGTTTCGCTCGAGGCCAAAACGTCAAGTTTGAAGTTTCGCTGGACAGCAAATCGCGCAGTTTGGCCAGAATTCTACCGGTTCGCCTGCCGAGGCCAGCCGTCTTTGGCTCGCCCCTTTTCGGTGCTTGCGGCACCGACCCCGGGGAGTGCGATTAGTCGCCCGCGTCGACGCGGGCGCGACACGATCGCTGATTTTCGGTCTTGTGCGCCGCCGCGCAGTGAGCGGCCCCCGATGAAACAATGGTGGCCCGGCAGGGCTGCCACAATATTTGGTATGCGTGCCAATAACAAGCGCAAATTGCAGCGCCTAATCAAGCGCAAATGGCATCATCGCGCGCCGGCGCCGGATATCCGCAGCCTCGGATTTGTCGTCGGCAGTCTCTGCTGCCTGCAGACAGGCCGTGAGCGTCGCGGCAGCGCCGTGGCCATACCGCGCGACCCGTTCGGTCTTGGACAGCAGCGCCAGCAGGCCGATCGGACCTGGCGATCAAGTCGGCGCGTGTGAGATTTTCCCCGCTACAACCTGCACCACACCCGCAAACTGCGCTTGCTGATTGTCCTTTGATCTCCTCGTCCTGCGCCTTCTCGTATGATTTTCCGCGCCCAAAAGCCCGTTGTGACCACCGCCGGGCGATGATACGGATTAGCCTGAAGCCGGCGGCCAAGCGACCGGCGCGGACTCGGGCAGACAATCCGGGCCAAGGGAACGCGAGTTGATGAGCGCGGAGACCATCCTCGAGACCGAGGATCTCACCAAGGATTTCGCTGGCTTCCTGGCCGTGAGCGGCGTCAACCTTAAAGTCGCGCGCGGTACCGTACACGCCCTGATCGGCCCGAACGGTGCGGGCAAGACGACATGCTTCAATCTGTTGAGCAAGTTTCTCAAGCCGACGCGCGGCCGCATCGTCTACAAGGGCGAGGACATCACGGCGCTGGCACCGGCCGACGTGGCCCGGCTGGGGCTCGTGCGCTCGTTCCAGATCTCTGCGGTGTTTCCCCATCTTACGGTGCTTGAGAATGTGCGGATCGCGCTGCAGCGCAAGCGCGGCGGCTCCTTTGACTTCTGGCGATCGCACCGGGTGCTGGATCATCTCAACGACCGCGCAAACGCCCTGATCGCTGACGTCGGCCTCGCCACCTATGCGGGCGCCGCCGCAATTGAGTTGCCGTATGGCCGCAAGCGGGCGCTGGAACTCGCCACCACGCTCGCGCTCGATCCCGAGATACTGCTGCTCGATGAGCCGACTGCCGGCATGGGGCATGACGACATCGATCGCATCGCTCCGCTCATCAAGGTGGCTGCGGCGAACCGGACTGTGTTGATGGTGGAACACAATCTGAGCGTGGTGGCCACGCTGTCCGATCGTATCACCGTGTTGACGCGAGGCCGCGTTTTGGCCGAGGGCGACTACCAGGAGGTCGCCGCCAACCGGGACGTGCGCGAGGCCTATATGGGAGTGGGGCATGGCTGATGCGACAGCAACGAGAATTGAGGTTGACAGACATAGCGCGGGCGCGCCGTTGCTGTTGGTCGACGGCCTGCAGGCCTGGTACGGCGAGTCTCATGTGCTTCACGGTGTGAGCTTTGAGGTCAAAGCTGGCGAAGTGGTCACGCTGCTTGGGCGCAACGGCGCCGGCAAAACCACGACACTCAAGTCCATAATGGGCATGGTCGCCAGGCGCACCGGATCGGTGCGGTTTCGCGACCGCGAACTCATCGGCCTTGCATCGAACGTCATCGCCC
>JASHYD010001217.1 GCA_030043175.1 Xanthobacteraceae bacterium
CCTACACGGTTGCGGATTTCGACCGCGAGAGGGCGAAGACGGAACTGAAGTCGCTCGGTGCGGAAAACGTCCGCGATGGCGGCCTCTACAGCCTCCACATGACCGACCCGTTTGGCTACGACGTGCAGATCAGCGGGTTGGCAAATAACGCGCTGACGGACGGGTGAGGCTAGCTTGGCAGACTTTACGCCCCGCCGAGAGCTCCGGCGGGGCGTATCAACGTCGGCCGACCTGGTACTCCCAAGCCGTGAAGTGCGTACAAATGTACTTACGATTTGGTGCCAGGCTTTCTCGCGCGTGAAAGGCTTGGCGCCTTCAGGTACGCCCAGTGGCCCTGAGCAGCGCAAGCGTCCTTAACGCGATATCGCGCATCAACCCGATTTCGGTCAGATCTCGCCCATCGGCGAGTGCTTTTGCAATGATTGCGAGTTCACGCCAGCAAAGATCGACCTCCGGAGAGGCCTCGTGCATCCACAGGGCTGTGTGCAGGAAGACTTCGGCCCATCTGTCACGACGTCGCGCAATGATGGTCTGCAAAAGATACGTTGCAAGCTTTGCGCGATCTCCGCAGCGCGCGCGCGCCACGGCCTGCACGAGCTCCGGATCGTCCTCGAACCAAGACTGGGCGACGTCATCAAGATCAGCGAGTTCGCCGCTGTCGCGTAGCACCGATACAAGGGTCGGGGCCTCGCTCATCTCCCTCGGAACCTTGGCAATCAGACCTGCGAGCGTTTCGCCGAAGTTCATGCGCGCGGGCTGCCAGTCGGCGCCACCGATCGTCTCGGCGACTTGGAGCAGGCCGAACGGCGACGCTTCCCCCTTCTCGACGGTGAGCGCCAGGTGATGCGCCACGACGGAGTCGAGATAGGGCCGCGACACCGCAAGCTGAGGGGCGTCCATGCCGGCGGCGACCAAGCTTGCCTCAAGCCGGCGACGAGAAACCGGCTCACCGCTCCAAGCTTCTGCGATTCCAGCTTTCGTGAGGATCGAAGAGAGCCGTTTTTTCCGTCCCGCCGGAGACAGAAGCACAAATCCTTGCGCTGTAGCCCCGTCAATGCTGGTGGCCATAATTGTCTCGATTCTGCCCACCTCCCATTGCGCGCAACCGATTCCTGCGCCCCGCGCAGTGCGAATGACGGCATCGACGGCGGCGCGCTCGCTCTCGGGCCGCCAATTACGCATCGCGATCAACCGCCGAACGTCGATCGGTCCAAGCGAAGCAGCGACTTGGGCAAGCGCTCCGGCGACGGCCCGGCGAACGCTTGGGTCTGCGTCGAGCAAAAACAGAACCGCGATGCAACGCGCTTTTGGGGCATCGACGAGCGCTAGGGCGCCGGCCAGGGAGGCACGGGTCTCTGCCGGCATCGCATGGCTGCTTTCGATTAGCATGCCGACAGCTGTAAACGGATCGTCGCTGCCAGCCTCGAGCAGGCCGGCGAAGGCGGTGCCGATGTCTGGTGGTCCGCCTTCGTTTTGATCGAGAGCATACTTGCTCGAAGCCGCGGCGAGCTCCGGCGACGCGGGAATTTTCGAATGCTGTAGCGTTCCACCCACAAAAGCCAGCATGCGCCCATCGATCTGTCCCGCCTCGACCTGGGTAGCGACGTCGGCTTGAAAATCCGCGATCAATTTGGCGGCGTCCGTATAGCCGCGATCAGTGCGATAGCGTAGATGCTCGAGCAACTGCTGCAGAAGAAACAGGTAACCGATGGCAAGCGCCTCATTGTTACCGCCCGGAGGCATATGGCGAGCCGCGCCCGCGAAAGCGGCAAATATTTCGTGAGGCGAGTTCTCGCAGTACTGGTCCAGGTCCTCAGTAAATGGGGGCGGCCGGCCTTTGCCGATCGCAATTGCGATCCGTCTCGCGTGCTTATCCGTCGCCGTGGACTTTGGCTGGGCTCGGCTCATCGGCTCCCTCGCGAATCAGGCAATCGTAGCCCTGCGCCGCGTCCCGGTCTCGGCAAAGTCGGCGAAGTCCACTGTGCAAAACGTGCCCTTGGCGTCGATTCGCGTCAAACAGGGTCGCGGGGTCGATCGGCGGACGACACTGGTATGGGTCCCGCTGATCGCACGCTCCGAAGCCGCTATTCGTTCTCCTCGTCTTCGTCTCCCTCCTCGAACCCGCCTCCCTCCACCCAGCGTCGATAAGCGGCAATCCATTCGGCCCCGGACGGCGGCGGCGAGGGGAGCGGCAGATCGATCAGATCGATGCGCTGCTGTTCGCGGCTGCGCTCGCACACGGCCTTGATACGGCCGTCATTATCCATCTCGAGTGCCGTCACGGACGCATCGATGCCGAGAATCCGCGTGGCAAACGGCAATCCCAGATTGTCCTCGATGACGGCAAAAAAGCCGCTTGCCTGCTCTTGTTCATCGTAGCAGTCGACGGTGGCCTCCTCGATCAGCTCGTCCAGTTGTGCGGAGGTAGCGGCCTCGGCTGTTTGCACCTTCCTCATGCAGTCCCCCTTTCCAAGGCGATGAAAATGGACCCGTGGAGGTGATTCGCTAGGCCAGAATTATGCCGAACCTCATTGCCCCTGTTGAGCACGCAAGCGCACTTAAGCTGCGAATTATTTCTGCGAGCTTCTTCTGATTTCCCAGGTTCTACGGGTCGCGCCTAAGTACCTTATGCACAACGTCAATATCGCTTCCTCGTCATTCTTCTTGTTCCTTCTGTTTTCCGTCTGTATCAAAATCAGGTGCTTACTCCACGCTTACTCGGGGGGCACCGACGAGAAGGAGCTGGTCTTCATCTGGGACAGGTCCCTACCCGGCTTCGGTCTGATGATCACGGCCGCCGGCCATCGGTCCTGGCCGGTTCAATACAAGCAGCTTGGCGTCTCACGCCGGCGGAACCTTCCCGGAGTGCTCGACCTGAGCGCTGCCCGTAAGGAGGCAAAGGCGATCCTTGGCGCAGCCGCAGCTGGCCACGATCCGATTGGGGAGCGGCGCCAACAGGCCCGCGAAGCGAAGAACACCCTTCAGTCTATTCACAATGAATATTTCGCCCGTGAAGGCGCCAAGCTCAAAAGCGTCAATCGCCAGAAGCGGGAGTGGGAACGGCTGATACTGCCCAAACTCGGCAATCATCCGATTACCGATATCAAGCGATCGGACGTCATAAGGCTGCTGGACAATGTCGAAGACGCGGGACCGGAACAGCGCAGAGCGTCCTGGCCTTCCTTTCGCGGGTGCTGAATTGGCACGCCAGCCGCGATGACGATTTCTGCAGTCCTATTGTGCGCGGAATGACACGCCTGAGGGCAAGCGAGAACGCGCGCAACAGAACGCTGTCGGATGACGAAGTGCGCGCCGTTTGGCGGGCCGCGGAGGCCGGCACCGGGGCGGCTGGTCGGTTCGTTCCTGCTCTTGACTGCCGTTCGGCGCACCGAGGCTTCGTGTATGACTTGGGACGAGCTTGACGGGGGCGATTGGGTGATCCCGGCCGATCGTATGAGGGGCAGGCAGGAACATATCGTCCCACTCTCGTCGGCAGCTCGCGCAGTG
>JASHYD010000128.1 GCA_030043175.1 Xanthobacteraceae bacterium
TCGCCTGACAACAAGACCCTGTGGGTCACCAGCATCCCCAACAACGCCGTTTACGCCTACGACGTTGCAACGCTCAAAATCATCGGCAAGGTAGATCTGCCGAATGAAAAGGTCGCCGGCCACGAAACGCCGATTTCCGCCGTGCCGGAGTGGGTCACCTTTACGCCTGACGGCAAGTATCTTTATGTCTCCAACGCTGGCCTGCGTTCGGTCTCCGTCATCGACACACCGGCGATGAAGCTCGTTAAGGTCATTCCGGTCGGGGAAGTGCCAAAGCGAAGCAACACGCTCGTGATCCCGGAAAGCGACCACGCCGGCACGGAAACGCCCGGCAAGCGGGCCTCGTTGCACTAGAAATCGGGTGACGTGACTTGCACCGGCAAGCGCGTCGCTCCCCCTTTTGGGCGACGCCCAGCGGCTTGCGAGCGGAGCACGCGCGTTGCCTTCTTTTTGCAGAAGGGCGCAATTAAGCGCATTGCGCCCTTCCCGCGCGAGAGGAGCGACGTTGCGACAACAACTTCGGCGAGCGCTGCGTGCTCAAGGAAAGCGTGCTCAGGAAGAAGTGGCGCAACGCTTCGCTACTGCCCCCGACGGGCTACCGGCCCCTCTTTTTTGGAGTTGTTATTTCTTGCCGGTTGGCAGCGTCGCGCCCTTGGCCCACTCGGCAATCGTCTGCCAATAGGGGTCGTTCTTGTCGGCGAATTGTCGTCCGCCGGAATGAAAGGCGTCGCCGCCCGCCTCAGGCGCCAGCGGATGCAAGAGGATCTTGGCGTTCAGCGGATCGTCCACAGCATTGATGATCTTCGAGACCGTTTCGAAATTCTTGCGAGTGTCGTCCTCGCTCCACGTCGTCTGGCCTTCGGGAAGCTTCTGAAGCCGCAGCATGTTGTTGGCCTCGGCGTGGCACATCACACAACGCGCGTGGCCCGCTCGCTTGGTGAGAAATATAGGCTGGACCTTGGCTTTGAAGTAGTCATAGTCAAGCGTCGCGGCATGAGAAACTAACGTGGCGTTTGCGAGCGCCAACGCCGAAACCGCGGCGGCAACGACAACGATGCGAACGGGCATTCCGATCCTCCCGGCTTTGCTTCACCTGTTAACGAACACTAGCAGATGTTACCCCGAAGCGCGACGGTGTTTGAGAAATTCTCACCCCGCCGCGGCCCGCATCAGCCGCTCGGCGGCCGCGCGGGCTTCGAACGTGATTTCGGCGCCGGCAAGCATGCGTGCGATCTCCTCCCGTCGCAGCTCCGGCGCAAGTTCCGCAATTCTCGTGGCGATCCCTTTGCCTTTCGCAAGGGCATCTTTGGTGATGAGATAATGGTGATCGGCACGCGCTGCGACCTGGGGCGCGTGCGTCACGGCCAGCACCTGGACGCGACGCGCAAGGCGGGCGAGGCGCGCCCCGATCGCGTCGGCAACCGCACCGCCCACCCCGGTGTCGATTTCATCGAACACCAGGCTCGGCGCGGAGCCGCGGTCGGCGATCACCACCTTGAGCGCCAGCATGAAACGGGCAAGTTCGCCGCCCGAGGCCATCTTCATTAACGGCCCCGGCTGGGTGCCCGGATTGGTGCGCACCCAGAACTCCACGCGGTCGATGCCGTCGGGCCCAGGGTTATCGGGGCTCGTTTTGATCGCGGTTGTGAACTGCGCCTGATCGAGCTTGAGCGGTTTGAGCTCACGGTTCACGGCCTTGTCCAGCGTCGCTGCAACCTCGCGGCGATGGCGGGACAGGGACGCCGCCGCCCTGGCGCAGCGCTCGACAGCGGTGGCGGCCTCGTTTTCGAGCGCGGCAAGCCGCGCTGCGCCGGCATCAAGCAAAGCAAGATCGGCCGCATAGCGCTCGCTCAATGCCCTGAGCTGGTCGACCGGGGCATTGTATTTCCGTCCGGCGGCGCGTAGCGCGAACAGGCGCTCCTCGATGCGTTCCAAAGCATGGGGGTCAAACGCGGCGGCAGCGAGCGCGCGGTCGATATGATGGCTTGCCTCCTCGAGCGCCGTCAGCGCCGTATCAAGCGCCTTGACGGCTGGCTCGAAAAGGCCGGGCGCCTGGGCGTGGCGCCGCTCCAGCCGACGCACTGCAGCCGCCAGCGCCGGCGCCGGCGAGCCGCTGCCTGACACCACGGTCTGAGCCTCGCGCAGGTCCTCGGCGACCTTTTCGGCCTGGATCATCCCGGTTCGCCGTTCCGCCAGCATGGTTTCCTCGCCAGGCTCGGGCGCAAGCTCCGCCAGCTCCTTGGCCGCATGGCGCAGCCAATCGGCCTCACGCTGGGCACGCTCGACCTCGGCGCGGTGCTGCGCCAGGAGCTGCTCGGCGCCGCGGCGGAGTGCCCACAGCCGGGCGACGTCGGCCGCTTCGGCCTCGAGACCCCCGTAGGCGTCGATCAATCGCCGGTGCGTTGCGGTATCGACGAGGGCGCGGTCGTCATGCTGGCCATGGATTTCTACCAGCGCACTGCCGACGCTGCGCAGCACCTGCACCGCAACCGGCTGATCGTTGAGGAACGCGCGAGTGCGGCCGTCGGCGAACTGCACGCGGCGCAGGATCAGATCGTCCTCGGAGGGAATGTCATTCGCTTCGAGGATGGCGCGCGCCGGGTGATCCAATGCCACGTCGAACGCCGCCGTCACCTGACCCTGCTCGGCCCCCTGTCGCACGAGACCCGAATCGCCGCGCGCGCCAAGCGCTAACGCAAACGAATCGAGCAGGATCGATTTTCCGGCGCCGGTCTCGCCGGTCAACACGGACAGGCCGGCAGCAAAATCGATATCAAGGCGATCGATCAGAACGATGTCGCGGATCGAGAGCCGGATCAGCATGGGTCCCCCCGTGGTATTCCGGTCAGCGCCGTCAACCGGTGCGGTGGACTCACTCTCACCACTGTCGCAATAGGCATTGATTCATAAGGAGAAATCAAGATGCCGTCGCTGCTGCCGTATCGCAGTTCTAGATCCTGTATGCAAGCAATGTTGACGGCGCCAGACCACCCTCGACCTACACGTCCCACACAACCGACGCAGCCTCTGGGGCGGCCTGCCTTGAGGCAGTGGACGGGTCTTTGAGACCGTGCCTGCAACGCAATCGAGGAAAAGTTACCTGATGTTAAGAGAATTTGAACCCAACCGCCCAGTGACGACACTACCCAACGACACTACATAACCTAACGCGTAGAACGCGATTGCTGGAAGAGCCGCTGGAAGGCTGCGTCATGAACAATTCCACCATTTTTGTCGCCGACCGAAGAACCCACCTCAAGATCTTGGGCGTTGCGGTAGCGGCTTCGGTTGCGGTCCTCTTGGTAGGCATGACGGCCCACAACACGGCGGCCCTCGACAACGCCGCCCCCATCCATGTCGCTGGCCCGCCCGTCAAGGCCGGCAAGCCGATTACCGTCAGCCATATCGAATCGACCGTGATCCGCTGACCCGCCGGCCAACCTTCGAACATCGCTGCCCCGCCGGAGCCAAATTTGCAAGGTTGGAAAGTCGCGATGCCGCTTACGCGAGCCCTTGTGATCGCGCCCCAAGCGGGCACCTGGTTCTCCACCAGGTAAGTCTCGGCCAGAAAGCGTGCACCCCTGATTGGAAAGGCAATACGGTGTCCTAGCCGTTCCCGCCTTCGGCGATCAGACGGGCGGTCGCGGCCTCGATGTCACGCTGTAGCCTGGCGAAGAACAGATTGCGCTCAACCCCCGGCGGAATCGGGTCGAGAACCTCCACCCGAACCGTGCCGGGGAAGCGCAGGAAGCGGCGACGCGGCCAGAATAGACCGGAATTAAGCGCAATCGGCACACAAGGGATGCCGGCCTCGGCATAGAGGTGGGCAACCCCGAATTTATATTTCGGGTCCGCTCCGGCCGAGCGGCGCGTACCTTCAGGAAAAATGATGATCTGGCGGCCCTCCGCGAGGGCCTGGCGGGCGCCATCCGCCATACTGGACAACGCGGCCTTGCCGCCGCCGCGGTCAACCGGGATCATGCCGCCATGCCGCGCGTACCAGCCAAAAAACGGCACCCACAACAGCTCGCGCTTGATGATGTAGCTGGGGTCGGGAAAAAGCGTGAGCAGCGCGAACGTCTCCCACGTGGACTGATGCTTGGCGGCGACGAGGATGCCGCCAGAGGGGATTTTTTCCAACCCGCGCCATTCCACGTCGATGCAGCATATCGAGCGCAGCATCCACAACGTTGTGCGCGCCCACAGCCTGGCCATCGCAAGAATCGCCGGGCGCGGCATCAAAAGGGTCGGAATCGCCGCGATCAGCAGGATCGCCAGATTCAAATAGAACAGGAGGTTGAACAGGAGCGATCGAATCGTGATCACATCATCGTCTCATCAATTCCTGCCCCGGCTGCGAGGCGCAATTTCGTTCATTATCGACGCTGACTCGAGCCTGATTCGCGCTGCCGCAACGATGAGTTTGAGATATTCAAAGACCAGGACTTTCGCTGTGCCCGCGCTCGACCACCACGGCTCGGCGCGAGCCTGCGCGCTGACGACCGGAAACGGAATCAGGGTCACGTCGGGAAGCCGGTGAGCGATCTCCAGCATCGCGCGCGGCATGTGGTAGCGAGACGTTACCACGACGAGTGACCGGAACCCGCGCTCGCGCGCCCACCGCCTCGTCTCCGCAGCGTTGCCGACGGTGTTGACTGCGCTGTAGTCGAGGTCGATGCAGCAGCTGAACAATCGCCCGGATTCGGGGGCAAGACGAATGAGTTCGGCGGTATTTGTTGTCGGCGCGACCCCGGTGATGAGGAGACGCCGGCCCCTCCCGGAGGCCAGCAGTTCCACCGCATCATTGATGCGCGAGGGCCCACCCGTCAGCGCCACGATTCCATCAGCGGCCCGGTCAAGCGGCGGCTCTTGATCGGCAATATGCAACACAAACCAGAGAAAACCGCCGATCCAAACGAACAGCGCGACAACCGACACCATGCAAACCCACGTCACCATGCGATACCGCAACATGAACCCGTGACGCCCGCAGCCGCCACGCTGCCCTGTCTGGATTGGCTGGTCTTCGACCGTCATCACCGTATCCCGAACATTGCCAGATTCGGCGTCCGCGCGGCAGCCCGAGATTTAATCGATGTTTCTCAACGTATGGATAACAACGTGCCGAGAGGTCAGAGCCGTGATACCAGCGATCAAACCCACCTCGGCGGCGAGAACAGCGTAACCGGTGAAACCGATTGAAAAGTGGCCGAACACCGCGGCAGCCTCCTCAGCATTGCCGATAAACACGCCGCTGATTCGTTCTGCGAGGGCCAGGAACAGCATCGCGACCACGCCTCCGAGCGCACCGCCCTTGAAACCCAGCCACAAGAAATGCCGCTGGAACTGACTCGCGATATAGGCCTGCTTGGCGCCAACAAAATGCAGTACCTCCACAATCGGCCGGCTGCTCGCCATTGCACCACGGGTCGCAAAGGTGACCGACAGGACGGTCGCGGCCAACACAAGGCCAAAGATCGCCATGCCGCCCGCGATAGCGGCCTTCGCCACTCCGCGCATGCGATTGATACCGCGGCGGTGATCGTCAAGACTCACGCCCGGGACCTCGCGGGAAAGCGACTGGCGCAAGGCCGCCGTGTCAACGGCGGCTCCGCGGGCAACCCTAACGGCGATCATCCGCGGCACCGGCAGGTCATCAAGGGTAAGCCCCGGCCCCAGCCATGGTTCCAGGAGGCGGTCGGATTCCTCGCGGCTGTAGGCGCGCGCCTCAATCACACCCGGCGCCGCCAGCGCGAGCGCCTGCGCCCTGCCAATCTCCGCCTCAATGTCGTGGCCGGGGGTTGGACGGATCTGAATGGTCATTTCGCGCGCCACTTCCGCCTGCCATTCATTCGCGGATCCGATCACCATTGCGACGCCGCCGCTCGTTACCGCAGCCAGGAACGTCATGATTGCAACCACCGCGGCGAGCGCGCTGGCGGCGATCGAGTCCCTCGGGACGATGTGGACGTCGCCGCGCGTCTCGCGGCCGGGCCGCGGCGGTCTGCGGCGCAGGCGCGCTAGCCCCTTGCGCAGCGTGGCGACGACCGGACTAGTCATAGACGTGGACATAGCCGTCATGGAGCACCAGCCGACGAGCGTCGTACTGGTCCATGAGGGCGATATCGTGGGTGGCGATGACGACCGAGGTGCCGGATTTGTTCAGCTCAATGAACAGACGGAGAAGGCGTTGAGCCAATTGCGGATCCACATTGCCGGTTGGCTCGTCCGCCAGCAGAAGTTGCGGCCGCGCGATCACAGCGCGGGCGATGGCGGCGCGCTGCTTCTCGCCGCCCGAAAGCACGGGTGGCAGCGCCCACATGTGTTCGCCAAGCCCGACCCAGTTCAACAGCTCGGCGACCTCGTCGTAATAACTCTCTTCGTCGCGGCCAAGCACCCGCAACGGCAGCGCGACGTTGTCGAAGGTGGAGAGATGGTCGAGCAGGCGGAAGTCCTGGAACACCACCCCGATCCGCCGGCGCAGGACTGCAAGCGAATCGGCGCTCAGCGTCGCAGTGTCGTGGTCGAACAGCGTGATCAATCCTCTGGTCGGCTTGAGCGTCAGGAACAGAAGGCGCAGCAGCGTGCTTTTGCCCGCCCCCGAGGGGCCGCTGAGAAACTGGAACGACCGAGGCGCGATGCTAAAGCTGAGGTCGCGCAGAATTTCGGGACCAAGCCCGTAGCGCAATCCGACATTCTCAAATTGAATCACGCCGTTCTCCGAATCGCCTGCGGCGGCAAGATCATAGCGTCCCGTGCCGGCACAAACATGCGGATCATCGCCGCGCCAAGCGAGCATGGCAAGCGAGCATCGCAAGCGAGCATGGCAAGCGAGCATGTACTCCCTGCACTCGCTCCCGCATGCGGCGGCAGAGGGGTCACGGGCAAAAACAGCCGCAGTCGCGCCGTTGACGGCGCGTAAAAAGCCCCCCGCGCAAGTAGCCGAGTGAAACGACGCGGTCAAGCCTTACAGCCGCCGGGCTCGATGGAATGTGCGGTCCCGATTGTCGGCTCGCTTACGGGCCTCAGTCGCCGCGCGGGCGCTGCATCCTTGAACCGAGCTGCACGCCTGGCCGGCTCATTCGTCCGATGCATATGGCCGCGGCAGCGGCGCGGGCGCAAGCGACGGCCGCGGGCGTCCGAAGTCCGCAGCCTCGGAATCCTGCCCGATGGCCACGACGCCGCGCCGGATCGCGCGCGTGCGGGTGAACAGCTCAAAAAGCGTATCCCCATCGCCCGCCTCGATCGCGTGCACGAGCTTGCCCAGATCGCGGTTGAAGCGGCCGAGCATTTCCAGGACACCCGTCTTGTTGGCGAGAAACACGTCGCGCCACATGGTGGGATCGGACGCCGCAATGCGGGTGAAGTCGCGAAAACCGCCGGCGGAATATTGCAGGACCTCGGAACGCGTTACCGCGGACAAATCGTCGGCGGTGCCGACGATCGTATAGGCGATGAGGTGAGGCACGTGACTGGTGATGGCGAGCACGAGATCGTGGTGGTCCGCCGACATGACAGCGACCCTGGCGCCAAGCCCGCTCCAAAACCTCGACAGGCGCTCGACCGCAGCCGCATCGGCGCCCTCGGGCGGCGTCAGGATGCACCAGCGCCCGACGAACAGTTCCGCAAAGCCCGCATCCGGGCCGGAATATTCGGTTCCGGCAACCGGATGCGCCGGGACGAAGTTCACGTTTGCCGGCAGGTGAGGCGCGATGTCGCGCACCACCTGGGCCTTGACCGAACCGACATCTGAGACGATCGCGCCAGGCGCCAGATGCGGCCCGATTTCGGCGGCTGCGCTGGCGCACTGGCCGACCGGAATGCAGATGATCACAAGGTCGGCGCCTTCGACCGCGGCCGCGTTGGTATCGACGACCTGGTCGGCGAGGCCGAGTTCCATC
>JASHYD010001218.1 GCA_030043175.1 Xanthobacteraceae bacterium
GCGAGCCGGGTGTGGACGAGGCCATGAGAGTTCTGAGTGAGAACCGGTGACCGTGCATGCTTTCGTCGCGCGAACGTCTTGGAGACAAGGGTGCCAACGTCAGCCGGACCGAGCGACATATAGGTGAGGTCGGCGCGCGGGCACCCGCTACTGTGGTCGATCACATCCATCGCCAGAACCCGACGCAGAAACTCCCCTCGGAACGCAGAGAACCGCTCCCGCTTGGGAAGCATCTCCGTCGAGAAGCGCGGAAGACGGGATGGCGTCGGCGACACGTCGATCTGCTTTCACACGGGAACCACGGGGCCGATTGTAGGACGCCCTACGCGCAATCTGCAAACTCGTTGCGCGTTAAGGAGCGCAGAAGGCCGGCTTACCTCATGCGTCTCGGGACCAAGAACGAGCGAGTGCCAAGTCGCGCGTGTGTCCTATCTTGGGGACCGTTTGGGCCGGTCCACCTTCCCTTTGGGCCGCCGCTACGGCCGGGCTATCGCTGACGGCCGGACGCCAAAACTCCCGAAGGGCGCCACCTCCATCGGGCACATGGGGTCGCCGAGGTCGATTGGGTTGCAAGGGTCATGGGTTCGATAGGGTGGACCAGCATAGTCGTTGACCGCGAGGCTAGATCGGGCAGCAGGGGGGCGAGGGGCCAACGAGGGGCGGCAATCGATGTTCCCCGCGCAGATGCTTTAAAGATGCCAATCGCAACATACAGGTGGCCGTTATCGCAGCGTTACGCCTCCGCTTGCCTTCCCCTTGCTCCCCACCGTCGCACATCGCCCTCACCAATTGATCACATTGGGCCGGAGATGAGCGCCCCATCGGGGCGTGGACGCGCGAGGACAGCAAGGGGACCAAGTGGTATCGTAAAGCGCCTAATGTAAATTCATGAGCTGGCTCGGCAGAATGAAGGCACAGCGAGATGAACACGATCCCCCTGGCGGACTGGGCAAATTTTTTCGTTGCCGAAGTAGGTGCGTCGGCTGCATCAAGCGGACTTGTCGTTGTTGCCATATCTATCAATCTATCACGTATCCTCTCCTTCCCTCAGTTACCGGGCCGCGCAGCGGAGGCGTTGGTCATACCTGTCGGCGTGCTCGCATTTACCAGCGCCGGATTGGTGCCAAATCAGCCGACCATGTTGCTTGGGGCTGAAGGATTGGCAATCGGTCTCACAATGTTTCTGATTCCGCTAGTCACGCAACTGCGGACGATACAGCTTGCCCGCGACATCCCGCTTTCTAAACAATATCTTCGTGCGATCGTGAGCGCGGCCGCGAGTTTCCCAATGTCGCAGCCGGCATTCTGATCATGCTCGGTTTCGGCGCCGGCTACCTTCACTTCTTTACATCGATATCCCACGCTGCGGCCGGGAACTGTCGGAGCCTACGCCCTCGCTTTCGTGTCCGTCGGGGTTGCCACGGCGCTGCGGCTCGCTGTTGATCCATATCTTGTGGAAGCCCAGTTCGTTACGTACTTTCCCGCAATTGTAATCACAACGCTGATCAGCGGGTTCGGCGCAGGTTTTCTTTGCGCCGCACTCAGCACGGCTGCGGTCGATTTCTTCGTGCTACAGCCACGCTGGTCTTTCAGCTTCATCGTCGAAGACCCGGCTATTTAATCTGGCGGACCTCCTGCTGTTTGGCCCGTTGGCATCTTACTTGGTGATCGTCATTGCCCGGATGCGTCTTGCAATCGAGCGCGAGCAAGCGGAGGCGAACAAAGATCGTTTGCAGTTAGCCCTCGACGCAGCCCAGCTCGGGTGGTGGCCTACGATCCACACCGCCGCATGGTCTCGGGGGATACTCGTTTTAAGGAAATTTTAGATGTTGCCACCGACGAGACGCCCCCCAAGGAGATCGCGAAACGGGTGCACCCGGACGACGCGGAAAGGTATTCGGCAGACAGCGAGGCGTCACTCGATCCCGCCAATCCAAAGGGCTACGCGTATCAATACCGAGTTCAGCGGAGCGGCGGCGAGGTTCGCTGGGTGGAAACTCATGGGCTTCCTTATTTTGAGGGCGACGTGCGTGAGCGACGGGCGGTGCACGCCATCGGCACCGTTCAGGACATTACCGAACGCAAGGAGCGCGAGGAGAAGGAGCGCCTTCTCATGTAGGAAATCAATCATCGCGCCAAGAACATGCTCGGTGTCGTGCACTCGATCGCCAAGCAGACTGCCGCCCAAACTCCCGAGGATTTCATCGAGCACTTCTCCCGGCGGGTCCACGCGCTTTCGGCCACTCAGAACCTTCTCGTCCGGAGCGTATGGGAGGGCGTCGAGATCGAGGACCTGGTTCGCGCCCAGCTCGCACACTTCGCCGACCTCGTTGGTTCTCGTATCGTCGTCCAAGGCCCCAAGATGCACTTGCGTCCGCTTCCGCGCAAGCAATCGGGCTCGCACTCCACGAGCTGGCCACCAACGCTGGTAAATACGGGTCGCTTTCGGTGGATGGGGGGCGCGTGGATGTCGGCTGGGGGACCGATCGCGGCACCTTCACCATGAGCTGGGTCGAACGCGATGGGCCGCCCGTGTCTGCGCCGGAGCGGCGCGGGTTCGGCACCATCGTTATGGAAGCGATGGCGGAAAGCAGCGTGGATGGTGCGGTTGACCTTGAATACGCGCCCTTGGGGGTGACCTGGCGCTTGAGCTGCCCAGCAGCGAACGCGCTGGGACTCAATGGGGACACTCAGTCGAATAGAAGCGGGCGTTGCGCCCCTACGGACCGTTGGGCCGTTTGAGCGTCCCAAAGAGCAAGCGTGGCCCCCATCGGGCCAATGGCGCTCCCTCGGTGCCCAATCGATCTTGACGCCCCCATCTGCCCGATGGGACCCGAGGGGATGGCTTCACCGGAGCCCGTGACCAAATTTGCTGAACTTGATGCACACAGCTCGAAATATCACCGAGTTTCAGGCGCAGGTCGGTGCTGCGATGGGGCCGAACCAGTCGTTGCAGGTGGGCTCGATTGAGCCAGCTTCTCATGAGCACTCCAGCCCCACTGGTGTCCGATAGCCCCCCCTATCAGAAGCCCGAGAGCGGTGAGGGCCGCCGTTAGCCAAGGCCAGAACCCGCCTCGGTCAAAGCCTTGGCCGCTGTAACGGCGCGACTCATCGTTCCGGCGTGAGTCGGAGTAGCGGGGGTCATAATCAGTCATGTTGCATTCCCACTCTGGGTTGGCCAACCGATGTTGGTAAGCAAATTGCTAACGCCCGGAATGTTCCTGCGCACGAGCACCCACTCCTCTGCCAAAAGCCGGGCTCGCTACCGCTCGCTGGTTTGAGGCTGATGCATCCAGATGACGTTGAAACGGTTCAAGCGAACCTCGAAGCGGCGCTCGATCCCGTCGATCCGTGACGCACCGTGAAGCACCCATCGGACCAATGCCGGCACTCGATCCGGTGGCTGATTGAAGGTGTTGTGTTTGATCCGCTTGCAATCGCGCTCACGGCCGCAGCATCGGCGCTTCGAGCCGGTTGAGGGAACCTTACCGAGTTTCGTCCGTTGCTATCACGACGACAATACGTCGACCTTCCCTTCGCGACTGGGCCCCGTTACTAAGCGGGGCCCTTTTTCTATGCCACGGGTCGATCTTCCTCAGGCTGGCGACGATGCCTGACCCGGGTCACCATCCTCCGGCCTATGGACTTAGCGAATTTACTGAATACGTCCGGCTGCGAACATTCTTGAACGTGTGCGATGAGCTCCAGAAATCCTTGGGAAAAGCTCGCTCTAACTGCGGAAAGCATGCCCGACCGATTCGCCGCACCGATTGCCCGCGGCACAGCGGTCGTGAGTGGTCCGCGTGGCACAGCGGTCGTGAGTCGTTCGCGTCGAACGCGTACCGCAACCATCATGCGTCG
>JASHYD010001219.1 GCA_030043175.1 Xanthobacteraceae bacterium
ATGCCCTGGGTTCACAAGCTGCCGGCGAAAGACCGCGCGGAATTCGAGGCCGGGTACAACAATGTGCGCGAGTTCAACAAGAGGTGGGTTGCCGCCGGGGGCAAAATTCAAGCCGGCACTGATATCATTACCGGCGGAATTCCTGGATTAGCGCTGCATCACGAGATGGAGATGCTGGTCGAGTCCGGCTTGACACCGATGCAGGCGTTGAAAGCCGCGACCGCATGGTCGGCCGAACTTGTGGAGGGCAAGAACAAGGCGCGCGGCGAGGCAAGGGTCGGCTCCATTCGTGCCGGCAATTTTGCCGACCTCGTCGTCGTCAGCGCAGATCCCTTGAGCAACATCTCCAATACCAAGAAGATCGAGCGCGTGATGAAGAACGGCCGATGGGTCGAACTCGGATATCATCCTGAATATTTTACGTTTGTTCAGCCGGCCCGCTCGCTTGCGGCCGCGACTTTTGCACCCGCTATCAGCTCCGCCCAGCCGAGCACCGTGACGGCCGGGTCCGGACCCGTGCACGTGGTGCTGGAAGGCAGCGGGTTCATGATGACGTCGCTCGTTCGCGTCGACGGCGTATCGGTCAAGACGATTTTCCGCGACCCGCGGCACATCGAATTCGATCTGCCAGCGGCCGCCATTGAGCGCGCTACGCCCAATCCCTACTCCGCGCCAGGACCAGCGCAAAACACTGGGATCATCGGTTACCGCGCGGTTTCGATCCATGTCTTTAATCCGCCGCCAGAGGGCGGGATCTCGAACACAGTGCAACAAGCCGTCCTGCCGAACTAGTGGACCGCAGCGCGGCCGATCGTCAAAGACCCAGACGCCGTCGCGGGCACCGAAATCAACGGCGTCCGGCGCGTCGACGATAGCCTGCGGGGCTCCATGCAATCCCGCCGGCGACCGATGGGCGGCCCGGCACCGCGAACAGGGCGGCCTTTGCACAGCCCACGCTGAGTGCTGCGCTTTTCAAGAATTAAATGAGCAGCTCACTGACTTGCGCCGGCGGCTCTCCTCAAGCCGGTGTCCCGCTCCATGGAAAACGTGAGCACCGCTCATCTGCGCCCCTGTCGCTCTGCTGGCGTTTTGGCGTGCGGCAATGCGGCGGCTCAAAGCTCGTTGCGCCCGGGACACCCTGGCTCGCAATCATCACAGAACCGTCGTGCCTGGCTTTCCCGCTCAAAAAACTTGGCGTGCAAGATCGTGCAGCTGCAGGGCGAACGGCCATGGCATCAATGCTGGTGGTGTCGACGTGAGACTATACGATGTGTTGTGGCGCTAACAAAGTAGGGATTGGCTGGACTATGGACGAATTTGATGGCGTCTTTCGTCCCGAGCCCCGCGCGCTTCGCATGGAGTTATACTTGCGGCGGTGTGCCGGACCAAGCCTCGACCGGCAGACCCGTCCGCCCTCAAAACCGCTCTACTACTCCTTGACGTACTTCGTCACGCCCCTCACGGTGGCCTCTGCGGTGTACAGATTGCCGGCCGCATCGATGGCGATCCCTTCTCCCATGGCGCCGTCAGGAGACTCTGTCTTGTGCGGCGGCACGAACATCGTCACCTTGCCGTCCTTCAAACTTCCGATGCGAATGCCCCTGAGCCAGCCGGGGTGCACTCGCGGCGTCGACTCTGAGTCAGCCACATAAATCATATCGTTGGCATCGATTGCGAGCCCGCTCGCGCGGCTGAACTCACGATACTCGCCGATATATTTGCCGTCCTTCGTCAGGATCTGGATTCGGTGGTTGTGGCGGTCGGCGACGATCAGGCGCCCTAGCGAATCGAACTCAATCGCGTGCGGCGTGCGAAACTCGCCCGGGCCCGTTCCAGTCTTGCCGATGACCCTCAGGAACTTGCCATTACGATCGAATACCGAGATGCGCCCGACAAGATTCGGGTCCTCGACGTTCGTGTGACTCTCGGCGACGTAAATGTCGCCATTGGTTGGGTCGGTGACGATGTCGGTCGGCTCAGTCAGGGCATCCGGCGGGTTTCCCGCCACACCGGGTTTGCCCAGCGTCATCAGCACCTTGCCTTCCGGGCTGAACTTCACCACAACGCTTCCCTTGGGCCCCTCCCCCGGAAACTTCGCGAGCGTTTCGGGGGTCGTCACACCGGCGTCGGTCACCCACACGTTTCCGTCTCGATCGACATGGATGCCGTGCGGCCACACGAACATTGCGCCGCCGAAGCTCCTGATCTCCTTGCCCTGCTCGTCGAAGTGGTGGACCGGGTTTGCCTTGGTGCCGAGGCAGCCCGGGCTGGTTCCCGGCGAGCAACGGTCGGTCGCCCATACGGTCCTGCCGTCCCGGTCGATGGCCACACCATTCGACCCCCCCCACGGTCTTGCCTCCACAGTGAGCTTCGCCCAATCGCGGATGACGCGATAAGGATTGGCACCGCTGTTGACTGGAGCGACCTCCGGTGTCTGCGCGTGCGCTCCGCCCGCGATCATCCATACGACAACCGCCGCGGTAAGCCCGCCCGTCGCGAAAGTTGAGATCGACATCGCCGCGCTCCTTTGTGTGCAGTGGCTTGTGGTCGCCCTAAAGATGACAATGCGTGAGATGACGCGTCCTTAAGGATCACGCAAGGTCAAGGTATCACACCGCGAACAAACGTCCAGCGCGGCGGCTGTAGCCCGCGTTGAGCGCAAGCGAAACCCGGCAACGGCGTGCGACCCCAAAGGGGGCCGATCCCGGATTGCGCGTCGCTTCGCCCGGGCTACGAGGGGTGCTCCAGCGAGCCTGACTTTGTTGGTGCCAGAAATATCCCGGGCAGTTGGCCGCGCTCGTGATCGAGCCTCCGCACGCTTCCGGCTTGGTAGGAGGCGAGCGAAATGCCCACACTTAAAGGTAGAGCACCTTTAGGCGGGGGATTGGTTATTGTGGCTTGCATTGTGCGGCCCGGAGGGCCGCGGCCGCAGCAGGGAGCTGACTTGGCTCGGGCGCCAATGCGCGCGCTACGATCAGACCGGTCAGGCTCGGAGATTCGACGATCAGCCGATCGGCGGCGGTGACTTCCTCGTCATCAGGTAAATCCTCGCGCTGCTTGGTCGTCATCAAGTCGAGTTCGATCGAGCGCCTTCCGGCGGCGCGGTCGTTGATGGCGTAATAGGCAACGTCGTAACGCGTGTAGAACGTCACTGACGTATAGGCCTGGCTCACCGGCACCGTAAGCTTGAGCGGGCCCTTGGCGAGATCGTATCGGCATGCTGCGACCGCAAAAGCCGGATCCATGAAGGGCAGGATCGAGGCCTCGGGACTGGGCGCAGGCAGCAGCGCAAATGCATTGACGGGAACCAGCGAAGCAAGCCTGGCATAGGCGTCCCGGCTCGCGGTACGCGGCATTGCCATGATGCTGGCGAGATGAACGAGGCCGCCCAGCACCAGTCCCGCTACGATCCACAGCAACCACCTGATCATTGGCAGATCCCGGTCGATCGGATCGTCGGCATCGGCGCTTCGCGGCCGGCCCGCGTGGCAATGCCGAGCGACGTGTCGTAGAAGCGCAACATCAGCTGGTAATTCTCGATGCCACCGGTAGGCAACCAGTTGCCAGGCCGGGCGCGGGGAGAGACCGTGATGTCGAATTCTCCGGACGCGTCGCGCACCAATTCCTCGCTGGTGAAACCATGGCGGCCGAGCGAGTTCGCCACCAGTTCTCCGGAAGGCGTATAGAGCGTCAACGTGAAATAGCGCGCAGGCGGGGTCGTGCCGCGCACCACGACATCGCAGCGCCCGTCGAGCGCGCGTCCGTCATCGTCGGCAGCCGTGGTGAACGCGACTCCGTCGCCCGAGCCGACCGGCAGCTCGCCATTGCGCGCAATCGAGGCTCGCGCATATGGATCAATGGCGACAGTGCCGTTGCGCGGGAAGCCCTTCCAGGCACCAAGCTCCAACGCCCCAAAGGATAGGTTCTGCGTCAGCGCGTACCACGTCGAGCCAAGCCCGATGGCTGCCGCGACGATGAAGGAAAGCAGTAGTCCGATCAGCAAACGCATTTCAATGTCAGGTATCAGGTAGTCAGGTATCAGATGAGAGACAGTTTAGAAATCAGAATCGGGACCGAAGGGCCGCGATCCGATCTATTCTGACCTCCGACCTCGATCATCTGACCGCGACGGAGCCGACTGAGCCGTCGGCCCGCCCAGGTACGGTCCGTGGGTTGGGAGTAGGCGATTTATCTTCGGGTGCGGATGGTACGGACTGCTCGGCAGCCCCGGCCGCATTCATCTCACGACCGGCTTCATCCATCAACTGCTCGACCCGCAACAGCGCCTCCACTCCCTTGTGGGTGAGCATCGCGGGTCGGATCGGAGCATCCCCTTTGCCGTCCCTGTCAAGGATCGGTCCCACCGTAGCTGGGTTGCGCGCGACCCCCGCAATCTGCTTGAGCTCGATGCCCTGATGGGCATAGGCCATGATCTCATGCCACGTTTGCGCCGGCAGGGAACCGCCGGTCATTCGATTGAGCGGACTATAGTCGTCGTTGCCGTACCACACGCCGCACACGAAGTTCCCAGTGTAGCCGACGAACCAGGCATCGCGATAGGAGTTGGTGGTGCCGGTCTTGCCCGCCGCCTTGATGCCGTCGAGCATAGCGCGCTTCGCGGTGCCGTCCTCAACCACGTGGTTCATCATCATCGCCATGTCCGAGGCGACCTGTGGCGGAATGGCCTGAACAGGCTTCTTGCTGTTGTCGCGGTCGAAGCGCCAGATGGTGTCGCCTGACCCCGAACGCACTTCCAAAATCGCATGCGGCTTCACCGCCTTGCCCTGGTTCGGGAAAGTGGCGTAGGCGACGGTATGCTCGAGCAGTGTGACCTCGTCGGCGCCGATCGGCAGCGACGGGGTATCGGGCAGTGGTGCCTTGATGCCCATGCGGCGGGCTGTCTGGATGATCTTGGCGCGGCCGGCGCGCGGTCCCGCGGCGCCGCCAAGCATGATCGACAGCTTCACCGGCACCACATTGATCGAGCGGGTGATGGCCTGAGTCAGGGTCACCGAGCCCGAGTAGCTGTGGCCGTAGTTCTGCGGGCACCAGTTGCCGATGCAGACGGGGCTGTCAACGACCACCGAGGTAGGTTTGAAGCCGTTCATCAGGGCGGTGGCATACACGTACGGTTTGAACGAGGAGCCCGGCTGGCGATAGGCATCGGTCGCGCGGTTGAACTGGCTCACGTTGTAGTCGAGACCGCCAACCATGGCGCGCACTGCGCCATCGAGGTCGGCTACCACCACGGCGGCCTGCTTGGCATGATAGTCGCGTCCGAACTGGCGGATCATACTCTCCACCGTGTCCTCGGCGGTCCGCTGCAGCCCGAGATCGAGCGCCGTGCGCACCACGAAGGCGCGATCCGAGACGTTGCGGAAGGCCGGCGTCTCGGCGAGCTTTCGCATCTCGTCGAACGCATAGTCCAGGTAGTAGCCGGGAGCACCCTCATCGCGACGGTCGATCGCAACCGCCGGATTGCGCCGTGCCCCGAACACCTGGCCTTCGGTCATGAAGCCCGCCTCGACCAGGTTGTCGAGCACGACATTTGCGCGGGCCCGCGCCGCCGGCAGGTTGACATGCGGCGCAAACTTGGTCGGCGCCTTGAAAAGACCGGCCAGCATCGCGGCCTCGGCAAGGTTCACGTCCCGCGCCGATTTGCCGAAATAGAATTGCGCGGCGGCATCGACCCCGAACGCACCACCGCCCATATAGGCGCGATCGAGATAGAGCTTGAGGATCTCGTTCTTGGTGAGTCGCGTCTCGAGCCACATGGCGAGGAAGGCTTCCTTCACCTTGCGCTCGATCGTGCGCTCATTGTTGAGGAACAGATTCTTAGCGAGCTGCTGGGTGATCGAGGAGCCGCCCTGCACCACGCCGCCGGCGCGCGCATTGGTGACGAGGGCGCGGAACGTGCCTGAGACGTCGATCCCGAAGTGATCGTAGAACCGCCGGTCTTCGGTCGCGAGCACAGCCTTGATGAGATGGTCGGGAAAATCCTCGAGTGCGACGGCGTTTGAATGCTTAATCCCGCGGCTGCCGATCTCGTTGCCATAGCGATCGAGGAAAACCACGGCAAGCTCGGATTTTTTCAACCAGTCATCGTCGGCCGTCTCGCGGAATGCCGGAACCGCAAGCACGAGGGCTAACAGCAGTCCTCCGGCGCCGAAGGTGGCGAGCTCGGAAATCGGCTCTACCACGACCCAGCGGCGCCACCCCGCGACGTGGAAACGATCCATAAAGTCGCGGAACCGCTCGAACGCCTCGCGCGCCATGCGGCCGCTGCGAAACAGCCCGGAGTCGAGGCGGGCATCGAAATCAAGTAAATAAGTCCGGAGGCGCTGCCTCCAGGGGGGTTTTTCATCGAATGGAGTCTGGGTCTGCACGATCGGTCCTATGGCTTGTTAATGCGACGTTGTCATGGCGGGTCAGTATTCACCTACATAAACAGTTTGATCCGGCTGGCGTTTCGGGGCGACTTGCGGTCAAATGCACCACACGCGACAGCCGGTCTTTCCGGTTGGCGGCTCTTAACTCGCCCAGGACCTAACTCGCCCAGGACCTAACTCGGCCAGGACCGCCGCAGGGCCAACACGGATGCGCAGCAGTAAGGTATTGTGCCGCGATCCGCGTCACAATGCCCTTGTTGCCGGTTCGGCCAAGGGGTAACTCAGTGCGGGAGCCCGCCGGTCGCGTTCGGAGTTCCCTTGGCAGGAGTGGCGGAGGCCGGCGCAGCGCCCCGGTGGACGGCGCAATAGCGGATGACGTGTTGCGGTGCGGGGGTGAGGATTACGCGAGCTGATCGTCGCGCCGACCAAAAACGCCGGACCTGGTGGCAGATCCGCCCTGGTGTCGGCAGCGTCCTCGAAGACGCCTTTTGGAGTTGCGCAATGGACAATCTGCCGTTTTGGCGACACAAGACCCTGGCGGAGATGACGCCGGACGAGTGGGAGAGTCTCTGCGACGGCTGCGGGCGGTGCTGCCTCAATAAGCTTGAGGACGAGGATACCGGGCGGGTCTTCTATACCGACGTAGGTTGCCGGCTACTCGACGGCAACACGTGCCGATGTAAGGACTATCGGAACCGCAGCGAACTCGTCCAGGATTGCGTGAGATTGTCGCCGGAAAATGTTGCCGATCTCAAGTGGCTGCCGCCAACCTGCGCCTACCGGTTGGTAGCCCACGGCCGCGATCTTTATTGGTGGCATCCGCTACTGTCTGGCGATCGAGACACCGTGCACGCTGCTGGCATTTCGGTGCGCGGCCGCGTCGCTGCTTCGGAAGAAGATGTCAGCGTTGAGCAGTACGAAGAGCGCATCGTGTCCTGGCCGAGCCGGGTGCCACGAGGCAAACGCTCCGCAAGACGCCTCTAAAGGGTGACCCGCCGAACACCGCCCCTCCCCCGGCGGAGCAAACGCATGTGGGCAGCTCGCTCTTTTTTCCCCGCTTGCGCAGAAGGTCGGAATTTGCGCTCGTTGCGCGGATTCGCGGTGAGAAGGCCTCTGATGGCCCCGCGTGGCGAGGTCGTGCTTGCTATCCGCGAACGGAGAGAGGGAGCATGGCGCG
>JASHYD010001220.1 GCA_030043175.1 Xanthobacteraceae bacterium
ACGCCGTTAAAGATGTAGGGAACGGGCTCCGGCCAGCACTGGATGGTCGGGGTCGGACCGACGATGCCGGCCAACTCCATTTCGCCCTTCCGCTTCACCGCCTCTGCGGCGCGGGGCTTCAAGATCGGATTGGCATAATCGCCGACCAGCTGGGCGGGGTTGCTCACGAGGATGTCGTTGACCGGCGCCAACACCCGGCCATCGAAATTGACCTGCGGCCGGCGCGACTGATTGACCACCGGGCCCGGGCCTGACGCCGGCGGCTCGAACCCCGGGAAGGAGGGATGTGACCATATGCCCGAGAAATCCGGGATGGATCGGGCGCCCTGCGCACCGCTGCCGGCTCGCCCGACCTCACGTGCCGCGTCTTGTCCGGAGGCGGCCGTCGCGGCGGTTGCCGCCAATGTCACGACAAAAAGAACACCGCGCCGCAAATTCATGACCTCCTCCGGTTCATCGCTATGCTTGATTGGCGGGCGGAATTTTACCGAAAAGCTATGAATTGCGCACCCCGCTCAAAACGCTGGTTGACAGGCAACGCCCGATCGACGATTGCGAAATCATGCGACACGCAACGACCAAAAAGCGCGACGCGCCCCGGCATTCATGCCGGGGGTCCGTCCTAATATCGGCCCCAGCACGATCGCCGCTGTGGCGCATACCGAGGCCATTTTCGAGCAGTTCTACCCGTTGGCTACGCGCAGCTCCATGAGGGGACTGCGGGCTATTTCCGTGCCGCGATGTTGTGAGGCTAAGCAGCGAGCCGTTCACGCGCCCCCGCCCCTCATGGCACGCCAGATGACCTCCGCCGTCGCCGGCATCTCGAGATGGCGCACGCCAAACTCCGACAGCGCATCGACGAGCGCATTGGCGACCGCCGGCAACGCGCCGACGGTGCCGGCCTCGCCGGCGCCCTTGACACCGAGCGGATTAGTCTTGGTTGGCACCGGGTTGCTCTTGATCGCAATCGCGCAAAGATCGCTCGCTCGTGGCATCGCGTAATCCATGAACGATCCGGTCACGAGCTCACCGGTGACCGGATCAAACCTGATATCCTCGCGCAGGATCTGACCTGCGCCTTGAGCAATGCCGCCGGCGATCTGACCATGGAGCAGCAGCGGATTGAGCACGGTGCCAACATCGTCCACCACGCTGTAATGCACGACTTCCACGGCGCCGGTTTCGCAATCGATCTCCAGTTCGCACACATGGGCGCCATTCGGGAAGTTCTCGGCCTCGGCGCGATAGACTGCGGTCGCGACCAGCCCGGGCTCCATGCCGGGCGGCAGATGTGCCCCCCTGGCGGCGAGCCGCGCGACCTCCTTCAAGGTTAGCGTCTCGTTGGTGGCGGGACCTGAGAATACACCGTCGGCAAAATTCAACTGAGCGGGCTCGGTCTTGAGCGCGCAGGCCGCGATAGCGCGGGCCTTGTCGATTACTTTGCGGCAGGCGGCCTCGACCGCGGAGCCGCCGAGCGTCGCGGTGCGCGAACCGCCGGTGCCCTCGCCAAAGAACACCTGATCGGTATCGCCTTGAAGGTACTGGATATCGGCCGGATCAAGGCCAAGGCGGTCGATGAGGATCTGCTTGAACACGGTCTCGTGGCCCTGGCCCTGGTTGATGGCGCCGCAGAACAGCGTCACGGTGCCGGAGCGGTCGAACCTGATTTCCGCGCCCTCATAGCTCGGGGCGCCGGCGCGCTCGATGGTGTTGGAGACGCCGAGTCCGCGCAGTTTGCCCCTCTTGCGCGCCTCCTTGCGGCGCGCCGCAAAGCTGTCGGCATCGGCGAGGCGGAGCGCCATCTCGAGATTATTGGCGAAATCTCCGCTATCATAGGTAAACGTAAGCCCGGTCCGGAACGGCATCGCGTCTGGCGGGATGGCGTTGCGCTGGCGCAATGCGATCGGATCGATGCCGGTCGCATCGGCCGCCAGGTCGATCATGCGTTCGATCACGTAGGCCGCTTCCGGCCGTCCATTGCCGCGATAGGGGCGGACCGGGTTGGTGTTGGTGAACACCGCCGTTACGTCGGCATGGATTGCCGGCGTGCGGTAGACGCCCGCAAGCGAGCCGAGATTGCTCACGAAGGCGGGCATCGCGGTCTGCAGATAGGCCCCTACATTGGCAATGGTTTTCACCCGCAGGGCGAGGAAGTTGCCATCCGCGTCAAGCGCCAGCTCGGCATCGGTGATGTTGTCGCGCCCCTGGGCGTCGGAAAGAAATGCCTCCGACCGGGTGCTCACCCATTTCACCGGCCGCCCAACCAGCTTCGAGGCCAGCAGCACCAGTGCGACTTCGTTGTAGACCGCGGACTTCATCCCGAAGCTGCCGCCGATATCGCCTGCGACGACGCGGATCTTTGCTTCCGGCACCTTCAGCACGGAGGCGAGTTCGGCACGAAACGGATGGGCGCGCTGCAACGTGGTGTAGGCGGTGTAGCGGCCGTCAGCGGCGTTGTATTCGCCGATGCTGCCGCGCGGCTCAATTGTCACGGCAGTGACGCGGTTGATCACGAAATGCTCGCGTACCACATGGGCCGCACGCTCGAACCCCGCGTCAGTCGCAGCCTTGTCTCCTTCCAGATGCACGAAACAGATGTTGTTCGGGCAGTCGTCGAACACGCGCGGCGCGGCATCGGTTGTCGCTTGCACGCTTGAGACGACCGCGGCCAGCGGCTCATAGTCGACCGCAATAAGCTCGGCGGCGTCGGCCGCCTGAGCCCAACTCTCCGCCACAACGAAGGCCACGCAATCGCCCACCCAGCGCACCCGGTCGGAGACCAGCGCCGGATAACGCGGCCGGTACATCGGACTGCCGTCGCGCCGCTTGTGGCCGCCCGGAACGGGCAAGTCGCCCCATCCGCACGCCCGCCAGTCGGCGCCGGTCAATACCGCAAGAATGCCGGACGCGGCTCTGGCGGCGGTCACGTCGATCGCGCGGATTTTTGCATGCGCATGGGGCGAGCGCAGGACATAGCCGAACGCCATGCCGGGCAGCGCAATGTCATCTACATACCGCCCGCCACCCCGAAGGAGCCGCGGATCCTCGAAGCGGGATACCGCTTGACCGATTCCAAATTTCTGCACGAAGCGCCCCTTAAAACACCTTCTTATTTCGCACGCATGCGACGGCGGCGATGTTAAAGGGCGCCGGTATTCAAGTCCAAGGAACTGTGATGCACGAGTTTCCGAGAAGGAAGTCGAGCGACAACGGCGACCATCACGTGAAGCCTCCCCTCGCTGAGCGAGGGGCTTCGATGGCGCGTTCGATCCGCCTCCCACGGCTGGATTACCGACGGGCAGAACTGCCGCGCTTTTTGGTCGGCGCGATGCACCAACGGCTGATCGAAAACGGGCTCCCGCATCGCCTGTGCAACGGCGCCCCCGACGACGAATGCCAAGCGGGAGAGCGAGCGCAAACGGATGCGTTTGAAGTTCAGTCCATCACACACTTGGACTGCAAGGTCGGATTGACCCTGCCGATCATTGCCCCAAGCCGTCGCCCAGAGGCCAAAAACGCCGCGATTGAAGCGGGATTGAGTCGGGCTACGCGGCCGGCGACGGATTGCGGAGAACACACAGTACGCTTTCGGGCGCCGGCACCCCCTGAGAGAACCCACAAGGGAGCCTCACCGGTTCTCAGAACGGGCCTCCCGCTGCGCGCGATGGGCTGCGGCTTGGTGACCGTAGTAGCCATGGCGATAGTGTCTATGAAACCCCATGCCGTGCGAGATGTTGGGACCCGCCACAAAGCCCACCACTCCGCCCGCGACGAGGCCGATCGGGCCGCCCACAAGGGCGCCAGAGGCCGCGCCAAGCGCGCCGTCGAATACCCGCTCCCCGGCGGCTGCCGCTGTCGGCGCCAATAGCGCCGCGGTTATAAATGCGACGACAAAAACTCGTCTCATGCTTCCTCCCGCGAGGTAGATTGATTGCTCTTGCGTCCAAAGTCCAATCCGTGGGTTGGATCGGGCATCGGATGTTGGCGTCTTTATCTACTCTCAGGCCCTTTGGGTTGCCAAACGGCTCACGGCCCCTCTCCACTGACTTTTTCGAGCAGCCGACGGCAGGCTTCAAGCTCCGCAAGCGCATGCTCGAGCCGATCGAGGTCGTCACCCGTCATGTCCTGCGCAGAGGGCGTCGTAGGTTGAACATGCAATGCCGCGGGTCGCGCCCCCGGCGCCGCCGCGGCGGCGCTCAGTTCGACTGTTGGGCGGCTTTCGAGCGCTGATTCGCCCGGTCCTTCGTCGGTCTCCTCCTTTGCGTCATCGGAGGCTCTTGGGTCCGGTGGCAACGGAGGTGTAAGAGCCGGTGCGTCGTTCGCCTCCTCCTCGGCGCCGTGCGCAGCTTCGCGCGGCTGCATCAGCGCGTTTGGCGCTTTGCCGTGCCCAACCGATTGCACCGTGCGGACGCCTTGCTCGCGCAGGATGCGCTGTACGCCGCGAATGGTGTAGCCATCGCCGTAAAGCAGATGCCTTATGCCGCGCAGAAGATCGACGTCTTCAGGGCGGTAATAGCGCCGGCCGCCGCCGCGTTTCATCGGCTTGATATGGGGAAAGCGGCTCTCCCAGAACCGCAGCACGTGCTGCGGTAGATCAAGCTCGTCCGCGACCTCGCTGATCGTACGGAATGCGTCGGGCGCCTTGTTCAAAGCCGCCTCTTGGGCATCACGGGCCGTGCGCCTCACCGTCAGCATTGCCGCCCGGGTCCACGTTGATGCGCTGCTTGAGAATCGCCGACGGCTTGAACACCATAACCCGTCGCGGCGAGATTGGCACTTCCGTCCCGGTCTTGGGATTGCGGCCGATACGTTGGCCCTTCTTGCGCACCACGAAGGAGCCGAACGACGAAAGCTTCACGGTTTCGCCGCGCTCGAGGCAATCGGTGATCTCTTTGAGCACCAATTCGACGAGCGCGGCGGATTCGGTTCGCGACAGACCTATCTTTTGATAAACGGCCTCGCAGAGATCGGCGCGCGTAACTGTCCTCTCGGCCATCCCAGCCTCGGTGCAGGAAATCGATATCTTACTTAAAGTTCAAGGATATAGCGTTATATGGGCGGGGTCAATCCTTGGCGACTGATCTTTGCACCCTTCCCACCCTGGGACCGCGGGGGGCCCCGCCCGCCCTGACGCCTGACATGTGGGAGCCCAAGACCCCCCGGAAGGCCCGAGCGCATCACCACCGCAGAAGGATCGCCCCCCAAGTGAACCCCCCACCCATGGCTTCCAGCAAGACGAGGTCGCCCGATTTGATCCGGCCATCCATGACGGCGGTCGACAGCGCGAGGGGAATGGAAGCCGCGGAGGTATTACCGTGCTTATCCACCGTTATCACGATCTTTTCCGGCGCGATTCCGAGCTTTTGGGCCGAGCCTTCGATGATGCGCCTGTTGGCCTGGTGCGGTACGAACCAATCCACGTCGGCCGCGGTGTAACCGGTTGCCGCAAAAGCGTCGACGACCACGTCGGTGATCATGGCGACGGCATACTTAAATACCTCGCGGCCTTCCATCCGCAGGTGCCCGGTCGTTCCCGTTGACGACGGCCCACCGTCGACAAAGAGCTTGTCCTTATAACGGCCGTCCGAGCGCAAATGCGCAGTCAGAATTC
>JASHYD010001221.1 GCA_030043175.1 Xanthobacteraceae bacterium
CACGCCGCTCGCTTCCGGACTGTGGCGCTCGGTGGTCACCACGGCCGTCACCGCGAAAGCCGCTGCCGAGCGCAGGATCGCGCCGAAATTGTGCGGGTCGGTGATCTGATCGAGCACCATCAGGATGCCGCTGGTGGCGACGTCCTCAAGCTCGGGTGATTCCAGCGGATCGGCCTCGGCACAAAGGCCTTGGTGCACGGCATTTGGTCCGGCATTCGCCGCAATGTCTTCAGGGCTCGCCAGCGTGGGCGCGATGGGACATCTGACTTTATCTTCGGTCAGCCGCCGCAGCGCGTTTTCGGTTGCGAGCAGGCGATGGAAGCGGCGCTGCGGGTTCTCAAGCGCGGCCTTGACGGTGTGCCAGCCGTATAGAAGCGCAACGTCGCCGCGGTCGCGCGGAGTGTGGCGGCGAGGCGTCGCCCGGGGCTTAGCGAAGCGACTGCCAGAATGGCTTCCGAACGGCGGCTTTCGGTCGCGGCGCCTCATCGGAGTGCCGCTCCGGGTTGATCTGAATTGCGCTCGCCCATGCGCGGGTTGTGTCACGTCGGCGATGGCTTGGCAATTTGTCCGGTCTCCACTTGACTATCGTCGCTGCCGGGTTGCCAAGCCCGCCCACCTCACCGCTTGCGGCTGAAAAACGCCTCGAACGCCGCCTTCGCCTCGTCCGATTTGAGCCGCCGCTTGAAGATCTCCGATTCCTCGTCGATCCGCCTCACGATCTCCGCGGCGGAGCCGCGGATCAGCCGCCGCGATGCGGCCACGGCTTCGGCGGGCAGCGCCGCGATCTGGCGTGCAGCTTTCAGGGCCTCGGGCTCGACTTCGCCGGCCGGCACAACCTCGTTGACGAGGCCGAGGGCCTTGGCGTCGTCGGCGCCAAGCGGGCGGCCCATTACCAGAAGCTCGAAGGCGCGCCGCGTACCCATAAGGCGCGGCATCAGCAGGCTCGAACCCGCTTCCGGCACCAGCCCGAGAATGGCGAACGGCGTCGAGAAGCGCGCATCGATCGCCGCGACCACATAGTCGCAGTGCAGCAGCATGGTGGTGCCAATGCCGATCGCCACACCCTCCACGGCCGCAACCAGCGGCTTGCCGGCATGGGCTATGCGGTGCAGGAAGCGCATGGTCTGCGGCCGCAGCCCCTCCATGTGTTGAGCGGCATGCAGGAAATCGTTGAGGTCGGCGCCCGCTGTGAAGGCCTCCGGGCCACCGGTAATCACCACGCAGCGGATGCTCTTGCTGACGGCCGCGTTTTCCAGCGCTTCGGACAGCGTCTCGTACATCGCGTCGGTGAGCGCATTCCGCTTGTCCGGGCGGTTGAGCCGCAGAATCCGGATCGGCCCGTCGTCGGTGACGATCACATGGTCGGTCATGACGCACCTATTCCGGTCTCGGCCATCAGTACCACGCCGGCGCCTTCGGTGACGACGCGCGCGAGTGCCGGAGCCTGGACCGCGAGATTTTCCGCGAAAAACCGAGCGACGGCGATGCGGCCCGGCGCGTCCGCGCCGTCGCCTGCGGCCTCACCTTGGCGAGATGCCGCAAGCGCCTCATCGGCGAGCATGCAGCCACCGGCGGCGGACGCGAACAGGCGCAGATAGGTGGTCGCACCCGCAAGCACCGCATCGGGCCTGGCCGCGAACGCAGCGAGCACCCAATTCGTCGCCTGTGCCAGAGCCTCGGTCGCCTCTGCAAGGCGCTCGGCGGTCGCCCCGAACGCCGGATCATTCGCGGCCTTCACGGCGTCGACGGTTCGGCGCAACTCCTCGATATAGCCGCGCGCCACGGCGCCGCCGGCGAGCGGCACCTTGCGGGTGACAAGATCGATCGCTTGGATGCCATTGGTGCCCTCGTAGATCTGGGCGATGCGGGCGTCGCGATAATGCTGCGCGGCGCCGGTCTCCTCGATATAACCCGTACCGCCATGGACCTGGATGCCCAGCGAGGCCACCTCCGTCCCGATGTCGGTGGAGAACGCCTTCGCGACCGGCGTCAGCAATGTGGCGCGCTCATGGGCCGCCTTGCGTCCAGCCCCATCGGGAGCGCGGTGGGAGCGATCGAGCGCCACGGCGGTCGCAAAGCAGATGGCCCGCGCCGCCCGCGTGAGCGAGCGCATGGTAAGCAGCATACGCCGCACGTCTGCGTGGGCGATGATCGGCACGGAATCGGTCGGCGCTATGCCGGCCCAGCGAGCGCCCTCGCTCGCCTCACCTGGGTCGGGGCGCCCCTGGCGTCGTCCCAGTGCATAGGCGGTGGCCTGCTGGGTCGCGGTTTCGGCGATCGCCACGCCCTGGAGGCCGACCGCCAGCCGGGCCTCATTCATCATTGCAAACATCGCCGCCATGCCGCGGTTTTCCTCGCCGATCAAATAGCCGATGCAGCCGCCTTGATCGCCATAGACCATGTGGCAAGTCGGCGAAGCGTGCAGCCCGAGCTTGTGCTCGATGCGGTTGGCGCGGAGATCGTTGCGGGTTCCGAGCCTGCCGTCGGGGCCGACCAGGAATTTCGGGATCAGGAACAGCGACAGGCCCTTGATGCCGCCCGGCGCGCCGGCGATGCGGGCGAGCACGAAATGAATGATATTGTCGGTAAGGTCGTGCTCCCCATAGGTGATGAAGATCTTGCTGCCGGTGATGCGATAGCTGCCATCTTGGCCACGCTCGGCGCGGGTACGCAGCGCGCCCACGTCGGAGCCGGCCTGCGGCTCCGTCAGTTCCATGGTGCCCATCCACTGGCCAGAGACGAGCTTTGGCAGAAAAACCCTTTTCAGCTCGTCGGCCCCGAACGCCGCCAGCGCATCCGCCGCGGCCATGGTAAGCACCGGGCCGAGGCCGAACGCCATGGCGGCCGAGTTCCACATTTCGATGCAGGCGGCATTGACGGCACGCGGCAGGCCCTGGCCGCCCCATTCGGCGGGTGCGGCAACGCCGTTCCAACCGGCCGCCGCCCAGTTCCGGTAGGCTTCTTTCCAGCCGGCCGGCATCGTCACCTCGCCCTCGTGGAACAACGCGCCGTCGCGGTCGCCCGGAGCGTTGAGCGGCGCGAGCACTTCGGAGGCGAAGCGGCCGGCTTCGCTCAGCACGGCGGCAAGATCATCGTCGCCAAGGTCCGGGTAAATCCCGTCTGCCCGCGCTTCGACGAACCCCGCTGCGTGCTTGAGGGTGAAGACGATATCCTCGACTGGCGCCCGGTAAGCCATTGGTGTTCTCCGGACCATGCGTTACGCGTGGCCGTCTTCGCTTCCCGGTCCGGGCGCAGCAAAGGCTCATCGCAGCCGCGCCGCGAAGGCGGCGCGCGCACTGTAGTCCCACAACCATATAGGTCAAATCGCGGCGTGGCTGGATTGGACCGGGAGGTTGACAATGCTTCGCCGGACAATGCGCGAGCCAATTGCCGAGAATCGGCTGCAAGCGCCCCGCGGCGGTCGGATAGACAACCGCGTCCCTCCCACGGCTTTGCAACCGTTGCTGAGGTCGCGGGATTGACATCGTTCCACACGTGAGGCCGCACAAAGGCCGCCCGGCGATTGATCTGGCCCGCTTGCGCAAGTATGGTCCGGCGCGCGCCTTGGGGCGTAGCCAAGTGGTAAGGCAGCGGATTTTGATTCCGCCATTCCCAGGTTCGAATCCTGGCGCCCCAGCCAATCAAGGTACTGAAATATAAGTCTTATTTTGCTGAGCGGCCCGATCCGATTTCGTCATTCCGAAATTCTGTAGGCGCTTCATTCCGAAATTCTGTTCCTTGAGCGTTCGATAAGCTCGCAATCCGGTGCGCATGCCGCTTCCGCGTTGCCGCGAGGGCCCGTTCCATCGTTCGCTTGGCGTACCCTTCATAGGCGCGGCTCTTGTGTGCCGAGAGAGCGCGGCCTTGACCATCCGTGAGCTCAGCTTCCTCGAGTTCGGTCATCCCACCATGCCGACAGGCATCGAGCGTAAATGTCGGCGGCAGTCTCGCCTCATCACGCAAGCGACGAACCAACTTGGCCATGCCACTCTCCGAATAAAGCTTGGTCGGTTTTGGCTGACCGCGTTCGGTCTTGTGCCTTGTTTCATGGAGGATCATCGGGATCCTCCGACGCGGCACCTTGGCGAGCACTTCCTCGGCATCGCCGTAAAACAGCGTGCCGTCTCCATCCTGCAACGGGTGAAGGACAACCGCGCCAGTCTTGTGGTGAAAGATTCTGATCGCCTTGGGTGCGTCGCGTCCCCGATAATCCGTCCATCGAATGCAGCCGCCCAAAACGTTCTCGGGACGCTGCAGCCATTCGAAGCAGATGACCGCAGCTGCCGCTGCTTCAGGGTATCCGGCCCTGATCGCCGTCTTGGCGAAAGTGTAAACCTCGTCGCGGGTTGCAGCTGGTTTGACCGCTTTGGTGCGTCGGTTTTTTGTCACGCCGCGCCAGGGGTTCGGGACATCGCGGTTGAAAACCTCAGGATAGAGGCGGTGCACAACGCTCCACGCGCGTGCGCATAAGCCGACCACCTTTTCGCCTTGACGCGGCCGCTGCCCACGAGGGCCGGCAGTGATCCGCTCGTAGATCCTGTCTGCAGAAACGGGAGTGATCGCCTTGACCTGCCGCTGACCCACCCGATCGCCCTTCTTGGTGACCAAGTCCGTAACCAGCGACATCGTCCGCTCGTAATCGCGACGCGAGCGCTGCGAGACTTTCTCGAGATAGGCTTTTGTTTGCTTATATTCGCGGAACAGCCAGTCAACCGTAGCAAATCGCACCAGCCCCTCGATAGGCTCGCCGGATCGCTCGCGTCTCCATTCATCGAATAGCCCGTTGAGTATGGCCGCGCGACCACCGTTGCCATCCTGACCGCAGGCAGCAGCATAATCGGCGCCCAACGGTTCGCTTGGAATCGAACAACCCAACCTGCGATAGTAGCCGGTCAGATCCCAATAGAATGCGACGGCGCCGCTCGCCAGCTTCTTGACGCGAACGAACCGAGGCAGAGGGCGTGTCACGCTCACAGATCCTCGGTGACGTCCCGGACCCGCTGCAAGTCGGGCGGCAAGATCGCCTGATATGGCAACCTTGGCTCGGTTGGTCACAACAGATGCTCCATCGAATAGAAGTGGAAGGAATGGTTCCTCGCGCTACTTCGGTCAAGCAACGAGATGAAGTACGTGGCTTTACAAGGCCTCGGTGAGGGCATGGTTGCTTTGATAGAGCGCAATCGAGCGTCCAAAGTTGGCTTTATGTTCGATTGGCTTTATTTAGCAAGGCTATTCAGCCTAGGGTATTATGATATAATATTGTCACCTCAAATGGAGGGGCTGGGTGATTTGTCAACGGCGTTCGATGCTGTAATCTCGGATACGAGAGCAAGACAGGATCTGTTCAAGGTGGACGCACTAACGAAATTTCACCTTACTGGCGATCCATCAGGGTCTCAGTATCAGCTGAATTTGAATATTTGGAGTATTGCGATTACGCCAGGTAATCGGCTCGACTGGCGGTTCGTGGACGCAATGAATACGTGGGTTGAATGCTTCAGACTCTCTTCTGGACACCGAGATTTAGCAGTCAAATACTCGAGCGCGTTTGACAGATTAGTGCGGGAGTCCGAGTTTGGCCAACACCGCTTCGATCCATTTTCCGAAATTGTTGTGGTTGCGACGCGGAACCTACCAGCAGAAATGCGTAAGCGGAAGATCGCGTACGATGAGTGGGTGAAGACGACGACTCGGTACGACTTGATCGGCGCGTCTGCACTCGCGATGATGATAATGCAGGAGGTAAGATCGGTAGTCGCGTCAGATTTAGAACTGGGCCTGCTGCGAGTTGATGAAGGAATCGGGGCGGCCTCTTCCAAGCTGCGGAGCCAGCCAGAGTATCGCCGATTTGCAGAGATTTTAGATAGATGGCGTGCTCATTCTGTGAGAATATTTCAAACTGTGGGTAAACGATCATCGATATATCTGGAGAATATCGGGATTGACGATGGGGCCGGTGGAGCGATCAGTGACACAGCTATAGGCGAGCGGAACGCAGGCTATGGACGATTAGATCGATAAAGCATGTAGATGAACGATTCCTTTGCGCAACCGACTTTTAAGATTGAGCGGCTTACGTCCCTAAAATGGCCTAGGCAATCGGTGTCTGGACCAGTGATCGGCGTTTGGGGGCCACCCGCCAAAAGCGAGCCGAGCCCAACGTGCCGTTGATCCCCATCACAATTGACAAAGGCGATTGCTAAGAGTCGGGCTTTTCAACCTAGCGCAACTCCGTGATATAATTCATATAATCTATTTCAATTTAAAGTTGTTCCCGCCGGGCAGAAATATGCCAGCAGGGCTTCGCGGGACGCAAATCGGGTCGTTGCCGAGATCGCGCGTAATCACCTTGAGAGTGGAGTTCTGGGAACGCAGCCCAGCGACGGCCTCCTGCACGAGCTGATTGGAGACTGATGAGG
>JASHYD010001222.1 GCA_030043175.1 Xanthobacteraceae bacterium
AATCCCCGGACCGACGAGCACGGTCGTGGCGCGAGCCGAACTTTTGGATTTGGCTACCGTTATCAAAGTCTCGCAAGCAGTCTCGGGTGAGATGGTTCTGGAAAGACTAACCGACCGGCTCATGCGCGCTGCCATCGAGCACGCCGGTGCCGAGCGAGGCTTCTTGATTTATCCACGAAGCGAAGGGCTGCAGATAGCAGCGCTAGCAACCGCGCGCGGAGAGGATGTAGCCGTGCGCGTACGAGAACGCGGCGGACGCATTGCGGACCAGCTACCGGAGGCGCTCATTCGCTATGCAATGCGCACCCGCGAGACGGTAATTCTCGATGACGCATCCTCCCAAAATCCGTTTTCTGCTGATCCTTATGTTGTTCAGCGCCGGGCCCGTTCCATTCTGTGCCTGCCACTGATCAATCAGGATAAACTCATCGGCGTTCTCTACCTGGAAAACAATCTCACCCCGCAGGTTTTCTCTCCGAACCGCGTGACGGTGCTGAAAGTGCTCGCGTCGCAAGCAGCTATCACGCTCGACAACACACGACTTTACCTCGACCTCGCAGAACGCGAAGCGAAGATTCGCCGCTTGGTCGACGCCAACATCATAGGGATCTTCATTGCTCATCTCGAAGGTCAGGTTCTCGAGGCCAATGATGCGTTTCTCCGCATTCTGGGATATGACCGGGCGGACTTGGCATCGGGCTACTTGCACTGGAGGGAGCTAACCCCACCAGAATGGGCCGAGCGCGACGGTCGTACCCTGGCAGAATTGAATTCAACCGGCATAGTTCAGCCATTCGAGAAAGAGTATTTGCGAAAAGATGGCCGCCGGGTGCCCGTGCTGGTTGGAGGCGCACTGTTCGAAGAAGGCGCGGACCAGGGCGTCGCCTTTGTACTCGATTTGACGGAGCGCAAGCGCGCCGAGCAAGCATTGCGCGAAAGCGAAACGAGATTCAGTGACTTCGCTGCGACCGCCTCCGATTGGCTTTGGGAGGTCGGTCCCGACTATAAATTCACGATGTTGACGGAAAATGCGTTTAGATCAAGTACGGCGGATCGAATCGGCACGGCGTGCTGGGATCATGCTCTGGACCTTGAGTCTGATCCGGAGAAGTGGCGACTACTTCGGGAAGCGCTCGATTCACATAAACCGTTCCGTGACTTTGTATATTGCTGCAAGGCCGGAGACGGCTCCCCCATATACGTCAAAGCCAGCGGCAAGCCCGTTTTTGAGGCCGACGGACAATTTCGTGGCTATCGGGGCACCAGCACGGACGTGACAGCACTTGTGAGAGCAGAAGAATCGTTGCGCACGGTACAGGCTGAACTGGCTCATGTGAATCGCGTAACGACTTTGGGTGAACTCATTGCCTCGCTGACGCACGAAATCACGCAGCCGATTAGCTCTGCGCGTAATAACGCCAGAGCAGCCTTGAATTTCTCGGGCAACCACCCGCCGGAGCTAAATGAGATCAAGGAAGCACTCCGCTGTGCCGTCAGTGACATTGATCGTGCCGGACACATCATCGAGCGGATCCGTGATCAGGTCAAAAAGGCGCCGCCACGAAAGCTGTACTTCGATCTGAATGAGGCAATTGTTGAGGTGCTTTTGTTGGCGCGAAGTGCGATCGCCAAGAATGGAGTCTCGGTTCAAACTCAGCTTTCGGAGGGGCTACTTCCCACCAACGGGGATCGTGTTCAATTGCAACAGGTTGTGCTGAACCTGGTGCTGAATGCAGTCGAGGCAATGAGCTCGGTCGAGGCGGGGCCGCGAGAGTTGCTGATCAGCACCGAGCGAAACCGGAGAAACGGCGTAGCCGTCACGGTTCGCGATTCCGGGCCAGGTATCGAAGCGGAGCGTATCGAGCGTGTTTTCGAGGCCTTCTACACCACCAAGCCCGGCGGGGTGGGGATGGGGCTGGCGATCTGCCAGACCATCATCGAGGCCCATGGCGGGCGACTGTGGGCCGACGCCAACGAGCTTCGGGGCGCAGTATTTCAGTTTACGTTGCCTGGCGCGGAAAACGAGCTCACGAACGGAAGAGCAGCGCGACTGCCCTAGCCCAATCTCATGGCGCGACGCCTAGCATCGTCCTGAAGCGGTATAAGCCAAGTAACCGCTTTCGTGACGAAGATCGACAGGGCGTCACCGCCGCAGTCTTCATCGCCGGACGCGCACTTGGAGTAGACGAGTAGCGTCGATATTTACCCGACTACACCATAGTTGAATTGACGTCAGGTGATCCATCATCAAAGCTGCCCTAATTCCTCGAAGAGGCTGTTCGCAGCGGATGATAGCATGAATAACAAACTTAACGACCTAGCTCTCGATCGATTGTTTCGCGAGGCTCGCACGCGCAACGGATGGACCAACCAACCGCTGCCGGATCAGCAGCTACGGGAGGTATACGATTTGATGAAACTCGGGCCTACCTCGGGAAATTGCTGCCCGGCGCGTTTTGTCTGGGTCAGGAGTGCGGAGGGTAAGAGCCGGCTTGCAGCCCTTGCCGCGCCCGGTAATGCGCCAAAGATTTTGGCTGCGCCCGTCACAGTCATCGTCGGCTATGATCTGGACTTCGCCGAACAAATGCCAAAGCTGTTTCCAGCGCGCGGCAAGGACATGCAGGCGTTTTTTTCCGATCCTGTGATCGCGCAAACCACGGCTTTTCGCAACGGCAGCCTTCAGGGCGCCTATTTGATGATGGCGGCGCGCGCACTCGGACTGGACTGTGGTCCGATGTCTGGCTTCAACAATGAGGCGGTGGATTCCCAATTTTTCGCCAATACGCGCATTAAATCGAATTTCATATGCTCGATGGGGTACGGGTCGAATGAAAATCTCTTCCCACGCCTCCCGAGATTGACATTCGATGAAGCGGGGCGGTTTGCCTGAGGGAGCGGCAAATTAATAGTAACAAACCAGACCCGAAGGTTGAACTCGCGCGTCATTGTATCAACGGCGAGTGGATTAGTTCGTTGACGGTCGCAAATTCGATATGCCTCTCCACTCGAGAGGCGAACGATGAGCAAACTCGTCGCCGCAGAATATCGGGGGGGCCGCATTGGGGCGGGAGAAGTTGGTCGAGATGAAAGGAGCAGCGTCATGGCAAGGGATTTGTTCGCAACTTCGAACTCCACTATTCAGAGAGTGTTTATGGCGGTTGCAGTTATTGCGAGTAGCTTTGCAATCTTGTTGGCACCGACGCCTGCTCAATCGCAAGATCGAAGCGTAATAACCACGGATACTTTGGGCGCCAACGCTCGCCAAGCCATGATCGACATTTTTCGCAAGAAAGATCCGACGGCTGTCGACCGGTATTTTGCGGAATCATTAATACAGCATGACCCGAGTCTCGTCGATGGCCATGTCGGAATGAAGTCGTTGGTCGCGGAGATCGCGAACTCTCCGGCTGCCGATATCACAATCTATCGCACGCTTGTGGACGGAGATTTTGTCCTTCTGCATTCCAGATACCAGGGTGTCAGTCGCTATGGCCAAAATGCGATCGCGTTCGATCTGTTCCGCTTCCGCGGCGGCAAAATTGCCGAGCATTGGGGAGGCCAGGAGCCCGAGGAGCGCCCCAATGCGTCGGGCCGCACGCAAATCGGCGGACCCACCGAGGTCGTTGATCGTGAGAAGACGGAGGCCAACCGGACGTTAGTACGTGCGTATAGGGAAACAGTCATGGTGGCTTTGCGCTCCGATCGGATCGAGGAATTTGTGAGTGCCGCTCTTGTGCAGCACGCTTCGCAAATCGGTGATGGAATTGCGCAGTTAAGAAATCGAATCGCAAGCGTAGCGAAGGAGGGAGGCCAGTTGTACCTCACACCCCGTCGTTACGTAGCTGAGGGCAACTTTGTGCTTGTGTTGACCGAGGGAGACCTGCCCTCCGGGCCAACTGCGCTGTACGATCTCGTTCGGGTCGAGAATGGGAAAATAGTCGAGCATTGGGATGTTTTGACTCCGATACCTCCGCGGGTTCAGTGGAAAAACGCAAATGGACCATTCTAGCTGCCGAGATCGGGCGTCAATGGCAATCGCGAACACAGGAGAAGCCGATGGCTACCGAGTTTCGCATTAACGGCCAGGCGGTCAGTTCCGATGCGCCGCCGCAAACGCCGCTCTTGTGGGTCATCAGGGAACAACTCAAGCTGACTGGCACGAAATTCGGGTGCGGTGCCGGGCTGTGTGGGGCGTGCATGGTGCACGTTGACGGCGAACGCGCATTTTCTTGTCAAACACAGATTTCCGAAGTCGCCGGCCGCACCGTTATGACCATTGAGGGCTTGTCGCTGGATTCATCACATCCCGTTCAGAGAGCCTGGCTGGCCGAGCGTGTGCCCCAATGCGGCTATTGCCAGTCCGGACAGATCATGAACGCCGTCGCGCTGCTCAAGCAAAAGGCTCATCCGACGCGCGCTGAGATCGTTGCGCATATGAACACGAACATTTGCCGTTGTGGAACCTATCCGCGGATTCTACGCGCGATTGAACGCGCCGCCAAGGAGGGCTAAGCGATGTCGTCCAGTATCTTCCATCGCCCAATGGCCGTCCTGTCGCGCCGTCAGTTCATGACGGGTGCCGCTGGACTCACCTTCGCATTCGCAATTGACCACTGCGACATCGCGGCGTCCGCCGTCCTCGGAGATGAAGCAAGCGGCGCAATTCTGAGCCCCTGGGTAAGCATTGCGCCAAACGGCGTGATCTCAATCATGTCACCAGCAGCCGAGACAGGCCAGGGGTCCATGACATCGCTTCCTCTTATCCTGGCTGAGGAACTCGACGCCGAATGGGATCAGGTACGCATCGTCCCCGCGCCAGTCATTGAAAAGATCTACGGCAATCCCGCGTTCGGCGGCGCGATGTTCACAGCCGGCAGCACAGCGGTAAGCGCCTATTTTACCCCCCTTCGCACCTTTGGTGCCCAGGTGCGCCGCGTTGTTCTGGATAATGTCTCGAGAAAGTGGAACGTGCCGGTCGAAGAGCTGACCACTGAGCCGAGCACGGTTGTTCACGAAAAATCGGGGCGCCGGCTCAGTTATGGCGAGATTGCGGCCTTCGCTCAGATTCCCGCGACGGCGCCCGAGATCAAGCCTGCACAGCTCAAGAAGACAAACGAGTTTCGCCTGATCGGCAGGGATGTGGTGCGGGTCGACTTGGCAAAAAAAGTCAACGGTACTGCCGCCTATTCGATTGATTTGCAGATACCGGGGATGATTTATGGGACTGTGCTGGAGAGCCCCGTCGAGGGCTCAACCCCCGAACAATTTGACGAGGCCAACGTCAAGGCGATCGAAGGCGTGATCGCGACTGTACGCCTGCCTTACGGGATCGGCGTGCTTGCGGAAACCCCGTGGGCGGCCTTCGATGGAAAGGCCGCAGTCGGAGATAGCATTATCTGGAAACGCAGCGGCAAAGCTTGGGGGTTCGATGCTGACGAAGGTCTGAAGGCTTTCGCCGCCGCCGCCCGCGACCCGAGCGTCTCGGTCAGCTCTGATTGGTTCAAACAAGGCGACGCTGAGGACGCTCTCGGACGTGCGGCAACGGTTATCGAAGCAGAGTACCAGTGCGACTATGCTTATCATGCGCAAATGGAGCCGCTGAACGCGATCGCGGCGGTTTCACCCTCGGGAGATGCCGCAGAAATATGGTGCGGCACGCAGGGCCTCACCATGGCGATCGACACGGCCGCCAGGGCGCTAGGCATCCCGCATGAAAGGATCAAACTCCATTATACGCTGCTCGGCGGGAGCTTTGGCCGGCGCGGTGAATACGACGACGATTATATCGTCCACGCCGCACTGCTATCGAAAGCGGCCGGACGTCCGGTCAAAATGATGTGGACGCGCGAGGATGACGTACACAACGGCCGACTACGACCACAGACGGCGCACTATCTTCGCGCCGGCCTCGACGCTTCCGGAAAGATAATTGCCTGGCATCAGCGTCTTGCCGGCGATCGTGTGATGCCGTTTACAGATCCGGTTCGCTACGAGCTTTCCGGCCATAAGGACCTCCTCCTGATGCTTGGCGTCGAGTTGCGTTCGTACGATATTGCAAATCAATACTGCGGCCTCATCTATCGCGATACCGGTGTCCGCACCTCCTCGCTCCGCGGTATCGGATACACGGCCAACAAGTTCGTGACCGAAGCTTTTCTTGATGAGATCGCACAGCGGCGCGGCATTGACCCTGTACAGCTGAGACTTGATCTCTTGAAGAATACGCCGCGTGGCCGTGCCGTCGTCGAGCGTGTGGCGCAAATGGCCAATTGGGGAGCAAAGCGGCCCGAGGGCCACGCGGTCGGTTTCGCTTTCATCGATTACTCGGGCACGCTACTCGGTGGTATCGTCGAGATTTCAGTCGAGCGCACAAGCGGTAATATAAAGGTGCACAATTTCTGGTGCACGATCGACTGCGGCATTCCGGTGCAACCGGACACTGTGATCGCCCAAACCGAAGGCAGCATCGTCTACGGTTTGGGTCTGGCGTTAACCGAGCGTATCTCCATCACCGATGGTGCGGTCGATCAGTCCAACTTCTATGACTACGAGGTGATGCGCATGAAGGACATACCCGAGATACACGTTGAAATTCTCGCGACCGACAACCATCCGACGGGAGCCGGACAGATGGGCACACCTCTGGTGGCACCGGCGATCAACAACGCGTTCGCGGCCTCGACTGGCAAACGCCTTCGCGAAACGCCAATGACGCCCGAGCGGGTGAAACGGGCGCTGGCTTGAACGCGGACTAGCGGGCGGCATTTCGCACGGTCTTGTTGTCGGAACTTGCCAGCGACCGGTCGTCCATTCATTCCAGAGAGGTTTACGGTCGAATTGGAACGGGTCGTCAGCTGGTGAGTGGCCGAGTCGATGGCTTGCGTCTATCGGACGGTCGGGCGCGGACGAAAGTAGGGGTGCCGAGAGCCGAGATCGATCGTAATCATCCCGCAGTCAATCGTAGCGTCGACGATCAAATCGTATTGAAAAGGGGTAGCAGCGGGGAGATTGACAATGCCTTTGACAAGTCAATGTCTGCCGATGAGCTTGCGATGGTTGGCGTGACAATGCACATGCAACAGCGGTCTCCCTCGTCGGATAAATATCGACGCCCCTGGCTGGCTGTCCTGGGGGCGATTGCCACGTTTACACTCGCCGGATGCAGCTCCAGAAACGCGTACGTCCCTCCGCCGCCTCCGAAGGTTGTCGTCGCCCAGCCCGTGCAGAAGCCCGTGACCCTGTATCTCGAGCTGACCGGCAACACCGCTCCGTTCAACTCTGTAAGTCTGGTGGCGCGGGTCCAGGGCTATCTGGAATCGATCGATTATAAGGATGGTGCCGCGGTCACGAAGGGGACGCAGCTCTTCGGTATCGAACGCAGCGTCTATCAGGCTCAGCTCGATCAGGCGCAGGGCCAGTTGGCGCATGATCAGGCCGTGCTCAAGGAGGCACAGGTCGACCTTGCCCGTTACCAGCAGTTGCTGAAAACCAATGCGGTCGCCCAGCAGCAAGCGCAGGACCAGCAATATACGGTGGAGCAGAACGAAGGCACCGTGAAGATCGATGAGGCCAACGTTGAAACCGCCACGATCAACCTTGGCTATACGCGCGTCCTTGCCCCCTTCGACGGCATCGTCACCAATCATCAAGTCAGTGTCGGCACGCTCGTCGGGGCGGCCTCCACCACGCCGACGACGCTTGCGACCATCGTCCAGACTGCCCCCCTCTACGCCTATTTCAACGCGAGCGAACCACAAGTCTTGGCGATCCGGCGAAACCGCGCCCAGCGCGGTGAGAGCCCACTCCCGGCACACTTGTCGGACGTCCCGGTCGAGATGGGGCTGCAGGATGAGGAGGGCTATCCTCACAAAGGACATCTCGACTATGTCGCGCCCCAGATCGATACGGCGACGGGCACGCTGACGGGGCGCGCGCTGTTCGACAACAAAGATCACACGCTGCTGCCGGGGCTGTTCGTGCGGGTTAGGATCCCGATCGCGCGCCAAGACAAGGCGCTGCTGGCGCGAAACGATGCGATCGGGACGAGCCAGGAAGGCAGCTATGTTCTGGTCGTCGGCCCGGACAATGTCGTTCAACGCAAAATCGTGAAAACCGGGGATCAAGAAGGCCAGCTTCGG
>JASHYD010001223.1 GCA_030043175.1 Xanthobacteraceae bacterium
CCCTTCGCGGTCCGAAAGACCCGGCCAGTTCCGTACATCTATACGTCCGACGAGATCGCCCGCATCCTAGACGCCGCGGGAAAGTTACGGCACCAGAGACCGAACCCGCTACGGCGCGAGCTCTACATCACGATATTCGGGCTGATTGCTGCAACGGGCCTGCGCATCTCGGAAGCGATCGCGCTTCACGTTGACGACGTGTGGCCTGACGGGGTGCTGTACATCCGCGAGACGAAGTTCTGCAAAAGCCGGCTCGTGCCGCTGCACCCGACCGTCGTTGACGCGCTCGGTCGTTATCTGGAGAAGCGGCAGCGCATCGCCGCCGACTGCGACTACCTGTTCCCATCAGTGCGGCATCGCGCGCTCTGCCCGACCACGGTGAACGACACCTTTCGTTCCCTCCTTCGACGGGCGAACATCGCGCCGGGCCGCAAACGCCAACCGCGCATCCACGACCTTCGCCATAATTCCGAGCACCCGATTATTCCGAGCGGCTTCACCGGGACGGTGTGATTTCCCTGTAATTTCGAGAGATTTGACGACCAGCAGTCGTTGATGGCTCGACATAATCTGTCGTCTCCGGGCGCGGGCTTGGCCGCGCCTCAAGGAGACGGACAATGAACGATCTCAATCACGGCGCGACGGCGCCCGCTGAAGTTTCCAGCGTCGCTGGATTGACCGGGCATCTCAAGGGCTTCGAATCCCGGCTTGTGGAACAGGGATATGTGCCGGCGTCTGTTCGGCAGAAGGTTGACCTCGCGACGGCCTTCGTCGCGTGGATTCAGAGACACGATGTATCGCTCGACAGGCTCAGCGACGAATGTGCGGATAGATTTCTTCGGGACTATCGTCGCACTGGCGCCTGGCGTGGCGACGCTTGGAGTGTTCTTCAGTTTCTTGGGTATGTGCGCACTCTTGGCTGCATTCCTTCCACGGTGACGACTGTCGAGTCGACCGGGGTCGGTCATCTGGTTCTGGAGTTCGGCAATTTCCTGTGTAGAGAGCGAGGACTCTCGTCTGCGACATTGATCAACTATCTTCCGATCGTTCGAGCATTCCTGGACAATCAGTTTCGCGGCAAAGCAGTGGGCTTCGACAAGCTGCGTCCGGTCGATGTCCATCGTTTCGTCGTGCGGCGAGCGCAGACCATATCCCTTTCCCACGCGAAAACGGCGATTACGGCGCTGCGTTCATTTTTGCGTTTCCTAGAGCAACGCGGGTTGCTCCGGACCGATCTTTCCGCCGCGGTGCCCGGCGTGGCCGGGTGGCGCCTGACGCATTTGCCGAAGGCCCTGAGCATAGAACAGGTCGAACAACTGCTCGCCTCGTGTGATCGGCGGACGCTCGCGGCTCGGCGCGACTATGCGATCCTCATGCTGCTCGCTCGGCTCGGACTGCGCGGTGGGGAAGTTTCGGCTCTCACCCTGGATGATATCGACTGGGAACATGGCGAGATTGCCATCCGTGGCAAGGGTCAACGGCTGGCGCGGCTGCCATTGCCCGCCGACGTAGGAGTGGCCATCGCCGACTATCTGCGCCGCGATCGACCGGTTTGCTCCACGCGCCGTGTGTTTATTCGAATCCATGCGCCACGGCGAGGATTCGTCAGCCCTTCGGTCATTTGTTGCATCGTTTGTCGTGCGCTGAAGCGCGCCGGCCTCGATCCGGCGTTCAAAGGGGCGCATTTGCTACGCCACTCGTTGGCGACCGACCTCCTACGCCGCGGCGCGTCGCTCGCCGAGATCGGGCAGGTGCTCCGTCACAGCCAGCCCAACACAACACAGATCTACGCCAAAGTAGACATCACGGCACTCCGTGCCATCGCATTGCCTTGGCCGGGGGTCTGGTCATGAGTGCGCTGCAGGAAGCCCTCGACGAGTACCTGGCAGCTCGCCGTGCCCTCGGCCATAAGTTGCTTCTTCCCGGTCGTCTGCTCCAGCGATTCGTCACCTTCGCCGATTCGGCCGGAGCCACCCACATCACCGCCGAGGTCGCCTTGGGTTGGGCCATGCAACCGGTCAAGGCCCAGCCCGCTCAGTGGGCCAACCGCCTCGCCATGGTGCGCCGGTTCGCCCGGTACTGCCATGCCCTTGAGCCGAGAACCGTCGTTCCGCCCGACGATCTTCTTCCACACCGGTATCGCCGGCCGTCTTCCCCTTACATCTATCGCGACGGCGAAATCGCCGCACTGATCAAGGCGGCCAAACGACTGCCCTCCAGAAGCGGTCTGCGGCCACAGACCTTTGCCACCCTCATCGGTCTGTACGCGGCGACCGGCATGCGTTGCAACGAACCTCTGCGCCTCGACCACGGTGACGTCGATCTGGGGAACGGCGTATTGACGGTCCGCGATACGAAGTTCGGCAAATCGAGGTATGTGCCGGTCCACCCATCGACACAGCAGGCCCTGCAGAACTATGCAATGTGCCGCGACCGACGGTGCCCGAGTCCGATCAGCCCACGCTTCTTTCTTTCGGAACGTGGGACGCGTTTGACCGAGTGGGCCGTCCGTTGGACGTTCGTCAAGCTTTCCCGTGAGATCGGCTTGCGCGGCGCTGACGATTCCCGCGGTCCCCGCCTGCACGATTTTCGTCAGAATGCCGAGTCCCGGAAAATGCCGAGCGATGCCGCTTAGGCCTTGATTTTAGCTAGCTTGCGGATCGCGCGCTCGGCATTGTTCGATGTCTCCTTCTCACATCTTGCGGGAGGGAGAGGACATGAGTACGGGTGAAGTTTTCAAATTCCCAACGATGCGTCGACGCCTGCACGCAGGCCCACTCGGCGTTCATATAGATGAGTATGTAGCGCTGCTACAGGAGCAAGGTTATTCACGTCAGTCAGCTCGTGTGCACTTGCAAGTCCTCGCCGACTTGAGTGGTTGGCTACAGCGGAGAAAACTCAGTGTCGGTGATATGGATGCTTCGACGCTGGGGCACTACCTTCGTTGTCGCGGACGCTTTGTAGACCGGCATCGCGGTGCCTCCTCGGCACTAAACAAGCTCCTTGGGATGCTGCGTGACCGAGGGATTGCTAATCACGACACAAGGTCTGGCGCAATTGACCCAATCGAGTGCGCTAAGGAGAACTTCAAACAATACTTATCGCAAGAGCGAGGGCTGTCGGCAGCAATTTTGCATAATTACCTGCCCGTCGTGGATCAATTCCTTCGGGAGCGATCCGGCCGCAGTTCCAGTCGATTTTCTGAACTGCGAGCCACAGATCTCACCGAATTCATTCAACGGCACGCTCACGATCACAGCCCCCGCACTGCCCAACATATGGTCGCGGCGCTCAGGGCGTTTCTGCGCTACTTGCGACTCCGCGGCGACATTACGACTGACCTCGCGGCATGTGTCCCTACCGTCGCCAACTGGTCCTACTCGACTCTACCCAAGTTCCTGCAGTCAGGACAAGC
>JASHYD010001224.1 GCA_030043175.1 Xanthobacteraceae bacterium
CCGATCGCGGCGGGCGTGTTCGGCATGGCGCGCACGACGGCGGCGCCGCGCGGCAAGGCGTCAGCAAGAAAGGCGATTGTCCGCCCGGCCATGATCGAAACCACGACCGTCGACGGCGACATCAGAGCGGCGACGTTCGCCATGATGTCCGGGGCGATCTGCGGCTTGACGGCGACGAGGATCGCGTCGGGGTGAATCGAAGCCGTATCGGGATTGATCCGCAGGCCGCGAGCGACAAGCGCTTCGAGCGCCGCCGCCGGCTGGGGCTCTATCACGGCGATGCGAGCCGGATCGAGACCAAGACCAACCCAGCCTTCCAGCAACGCGCCTCCCATCTTGCCGGCCCCGACGAGTACGACATTTTGGGCGGTCAGTTCTGCACCCGTCATGGCCTGGCCACGACTTGCTGGCCACGCCCCACTTGGCCACCCGTCGCGCCGGCGGGCGCGGTGGGCTCCGCGGGGGGCTTTGGCCGTGCTACCGGCATGTCGTGGGAGCCATTGACGGTGAGACTCAGTTCCTGCCGATACTGATAGACGAACAGCAGCAACACGAATACATCCGCCAAAATGATCGCGATTATCGTAACCATTCGGAGATTCCTCATCTCGCCGCGCCGCACCCCGTCCGGGTGCGCGAACATCCTCGATCCGTCGGCTTGACCTCTGTTTACAACCGCCGGCCTCACGGCGGAAGGCATCGGCAGCGCAACTACGCCTCAAAGAGGCCAGCCCCATTGACACATGCTTTTAGGTTCCCATGATCGAATCGCCCCTCAAACGGCCTCGCCAAATGCGCTAGAAGCACGGGCCATGAGTGCTGCGATCGCGCCAGCAAATCGGGTTCCAACTCGACGCGGACGAGCGATCGGCATTCTCCCGTCGCGCAACGGCAGGGCCGTGCTGCGTTGCGATCGCGTTCGCAGAACGGAACAGATCCGCCACTGTCGACGCCACCGAGGCGGTCAGGAAAATGACTAGCAGCAACGTTGCCACCACAATCAAGTTTCTGAACCCTGTGCTCGCCGTGTGGGAACTCGACTCATCAGACCCGGCGGCGTTGGCGCGCAGGAATTGGAGTTCGGCGGCCATCTCGCGAGACCGTTCGACCTCGATTTGATAGGCTAACCTCAACCGTTCGATTTCGTCGACCTCGACCGGCTCCTGATTGAGCGCGCCCATGATGTCGGCGAAATTAAGTCCGCAACTTCTCATGAGGCGGCGCGCACCGGCGAGCGCACTTTGCGCCTCCGACAATGTCGTCGAGTCCATCAACTGAATCGCTGCCCCCACCTTCGAAGGCAGCAACAGGCCGCGCGCGTCGGTTTCCTGTACAATACGCCGGAAGGAAAGGTCGTGCTTGCGCAGAAATGCTGCGGTTTCATTCATCGCTGAAGCTGCATCGGCCTCCTGCGCGGCGTCCATGCCGGCGAATAGTTCCTGCAGCGCAATCGTGTCGTCGTCGTCAACAAGCGCCATGCAGCTACTTTCGCCCCTCCACCATCATGGGCGTGGCGGCGGCAAACTCATCATCGCCGGCCTATCCTGCCACCCCCCACCCCCCCGGCTTGCGGCCGGGCAAGCGCGGCCGGCGCGAAGGCCATGAGCAACTCGCAATCGCCCGCGATTGATCGTCTCTTCGATCAGCTTAGCCGCAAACGCGAGACGTCTGTTTGGCGTTTAACACTTTATTGCTAATGACCTGTTAACACTAAGAAATCCGCATGGCCGTAACACAACTGTATGGGGCCGGATATCTGTGCTCGCACCATGAGCTCGCAGGACCGCTATGGCAGAAAAAAGGGCCGGCGATGACCGGCTCCTTGTGCGCCAGAAGCATCGTCAATTAGGGAAAAAGCATGATCGATTCACCCCCGTCAACGCGCCTCTGACGCTTGAGTCGTTGCCACCACGGCTTTTGGCCCGTAACCCGATTCGACGCAAAAAGAGCACGGCATCATGGCCGGGCTCTGCGAGACGCAAAAAGAGCCCGGCATCATGGCCGGGCTCTGCGATCAGTTTTAGAGCTCAGTTTACGGCGGCGGGAACTTGTAGCTCAGAGCAGCCCGAGCGACATCAACTGTCGTTCGTGAGTTGCTATTGTCAATCCCAGTCGCGCTGAAAGTGGTGAACAGGCCAGAGTTATCCTGTCTGCCGAAGTCGTAGTGCAGCCATTCGCCCCTTATGAGCCAGTTGCCCGCGAACTTCCATTCGAGTCCCGCGCCCGCCACCCAGCCAAACTGGTCGGTGTCGGAGGTTGCGCTGATGAAACTGGCAGCTGTGGACTCAGTCGTATTTAGCCGGAGATGGCCCCAGCCAAGGCCCCCAGTGCCGTAGATAAGCCAATTGGGAAATATCACATAGCCAAGCCGGCCGCGGGCGGAGGCCAGCTCGTCGATCCTGACCTGTTGCGTTAGCGTCCCAGGTGTGAACGCATTTGGTGGCGCGAAGAACGTGGACGAACCATTGATATCCGCGCCGTCGAAGTCTATTTCCAGACCACCAACAACCGGCCCCCATTGCCAATTGTGGCCGAACTGGAAACCGAAAACTCCGCCGCTCGAGCTCTGGTTGGGCGGTATACCGGTTGTAAGCGGTGTGGGAGTTTCAAAGATTCCGGATTCGAAGTCCGTGTGCGCCCAGCCACCACCACCGTTGATGCCGACATAGAACCCAGCCCAATCGGAAATGAAGGCGGGTATCGGTGGCGGCGGGGGCGCTCCCGCTGGCCTAGCCGCGATGTCGGCCGCAATAGCTGAACCAACGCCCGCTGCGACGAAAGCGAGCAATCCTGTACCAAGCAAAAACTTACGACGCATGAAGTCCTCCTTATCGCACTTCACGCCCCTGGTTGACAATTCACGCCGCATCAGGCGTTGAGCGTGTCAGTAGCACCATAATTATCGACCGTCTCCTGATATTCGATAAAAATGGACAAAATCAGAGTTGTAGTTGCATTTATGCAACTCTCTATGGAACTCTCTGTTGACTGCTGTGGATATCTTAACACTCAATTAATTTTCCATCCACAAAGTAAACGAATGAAACTGAGATGAGCGCATGATTTGCGGCGATGGCACAGTGTTTTTGTGTCACTTGTTTGATTATGTTTGGTATCGGACATAATACATAAACGAACGAATCGAATCGCCTCTCCAAAGGCAGCCGCGCTCGATCAATTTGCCACTCATTCTATTATCGTCGTGCTCAGGGGAATCGGGTGAAAAATCAACCCCCAACGAGACTTGC
>JASHYD010001225.1 GCA_030043175.1 Xanthobacteraceae bacterium
ATCCGGGCCTATCGTGCTTTGTTACCTCCACACGCACCGGATATGCTAACCGTCCGAACACAGGTAATTGACGGTACAGGGACTCGCACCCTGTCAGACTCTCAGCCTTGTCGGCTGCTCACTTCGCGGCGCCTCCCTTCCCTCCTTCGGGTCCCAGCGAGCCTGGTTCCCCGCTCTCATAGGTACTATGAAGGCGCTACGACTTCCCACTTGCGCATCGGCGGTCGCTTATTTGGTTCGCTTCCGCCGCCCGCGTGATCCTCTGTCTTGTGTTCGCCGAAGCGCTCCTGAAGGAGTGGAGGCCTCCTCCCGGCCCGGGCACTTATCCACCGGCCGCCCGTAGTTCCGGCTATTTCACGTGGACGCCAGTGGGCTCTCTCAGGTCTCCAGGCGATCCATCCTTGCTCCGCTCCTAGACCCCGGTCGAATTGACGTGCCCTCACCTTAGCGGTCACATCGATACTGCCCCCGCTTCTGCAACAGCGAAGGCTTCGGATGATAAAAGAAATTTTGGGGCTCACCCACGCAGCTGCGGCACCTGCTCTCCTACGCTTCGCATTTCGTGTTGCCACTCACGCGCAAGGCTGCTTCCGGCTGGCTGGCTGGCCTTTACCGGGAGGGCGTCGAACCCTCTGGATCGCTACGAGAGGTTTCAGTCCATTGTGGTCATCCTCCTCTCCTGTTCTCCTCACGCTATGCAGATATTCCTTTATGTTCCGGTCTCCAAGTTTGCTCGCCCCCCAGATCGTTCCTACCGCTGCGAATACTGCCGCCGTGCAGCCGGGGCTTTTACCTCCGGGCCTATCGTGCTTTGTTGCCTCCACACGCACCGGATATGCTAACCGTCCGAACCCAGGTAATTGACAGTACAGGGACTTTCACCCTGCCAGACCTTCAGCCTTGTCGGCTGCTCACGCTGCCCGTCGCTTTCGCCCGCACGGGCAAGCTGCTAGCCTCGAGATGATCGGCGACGCCGCGGTGACGCCGAACTGAGGAGCCCTCACATGGAACGCTTCATCGCCAATCTGGTCCAAGGCCTGGACAGCGGCAAGGTCGATCGTCGCGAATTCTGCAAATCGGTAGCGCTCGCCGCCGCCGTTTACGGCGCCGGCGATGCCGCGCAGGCGCAGGTCCAGCGCGGTTTCAAGATCATTGGCATCAACCACCTGTCCTATACATGCCCGGATTATGCCAGAGCGCGCGATTGGTACGCATCGGTTCTCAACATGAAGAGCGAGGCCGCGCGAGATGACGGTAAGCGGGCGAACCTGACGTTCGGGCCGGAGCCAGGCAAGGGCGGTTCGTTCCTGGTCACCCGCAACCCCGGCAGCGTTGCGAGCGGCAGCGCCGGCGCAAGGCCGGGCGCAGACGCCGTGATCGACCACATCTGCTACACCATTGCAAACTGGGACGAGGCGCGCGTGCGCGCGAAACTGAAGGCGAAAGGGCTCGACGTCACCGGCCGCGACGGCAGCCTGCATGTCTACGACCCGTTCGATTACGACGTGCAGATCGCATCGGCGAACGCCGAAAACGCTTTCAGGCGCTGAGGGGAGATTGTGATGGAAGGGTTCGTCGCAAAGCACGTCGATGATTACCAGAACGGCAAGATCAGCCGCCGGCGGCTGATCGAGATTCTCACGCTCGCCGCCACGACGGCCTGTGCGGGCAAGCAGGCCCGCGGCGCCGATCAACCTGGGCTCAAGGCCGCGCTCGTCAACCACGTTTCCTACAGCTGTCCGGATTTTCGCAGGGCGGCCGATTGGTATTCGATGCTTTTCAATCTGGACCAGGTCGGCGCCACTGCACGCGACGTGGCGCTGCCGTTCGGCAAAAAGGGCGAAAAGCCATACGGCGTGAGCGCCGAGGATGTGCCGCTGACCCACCTGATCTGTCGCACGCGGCCGCTCGATGCGCCAGCAGGCAACGCGCCTGCACGCCGCAAAGCCAAGGCAGCGATCGATCACATCTGCGTCACGGTTGCGGATTTTGACCGCGAGCGGGCCAGGGCACAGCTTAACGCCATGGGTGTCAAGAACGTGCGCGATGGCGGCCCCTTCAGCGTCTATGTGAACGACCCGTTCGGCTATGAGGTGCAGATCGCGGGCCTCAGCGTGACGGCGATTTGCGGCGCGGAGGCGCGTGCGACTTGCAGCGATAACGGCTGAATCAGCCGGCCTCGACGCGCAACCCTGGCCAGCGGCTCTTCAGGGTGGGCACGGCGTACAATGAAGGCCTTGCCGGTTGCGATTCCGATTTGATCGAAATCCGACGCGATAGCGGATCTCGATAAGTCCACTATTGTCGTTGCCGGGCATCCTGACGAACCCGACCATTAGGGCGGGAGCGAGCATAATCGAGGTGGCTCGTGGCAATCCCCGGACCAAGTCTGGGGACGCGCCACGCGCTAGGAGAGACGCCCAGAGGTTCGATATGGTCGGGAACCGCTTTATGTTGATTATTGTTTTGGGAATTCGAAAGACTCGCCTATGTCGAAGACGGAAGGCGCCGACCGCCAGGAAATGCCCGCAACGCGAACTGCCGCGGCACTCGATCTCATGAGTTTCGCAAAGGGGCGCCGATTCGCGACCATCCTGGCTGATCCGCCGTGGCAATTCACGAACAAGACAGGCAAAGTGGCGCCGGAGCATAAGCGCCTCTCGCGATACGGCACGATGAAGCTCGATGAGATCATCGCCCTGCCGGTGGCGGAATTGGCGGAGCCGGCATCTCATCTTTATCTGTGGTGCCCCAACGCGATGCTGCCCGAAGGGCTCGCAGTTTTGCGGGCTTGGGGCTTCACCTACAAATCCAACCTGGTTTGGCACAAAATCCGCAAGGACGGTGGTTCGGACGGTCGGGGCGTCGGCTTCTATTTCCGCAACGTGACCGAGTTGATCCTGTTCGGGGTTCGCGGCAAGAACGTCCGCACGCTCGCGCCGGGACGTCGACAGGTGAATTTGCTGGCCACGCGCAAGCGCGAGCATTCGCGCAAGCCGGACGAGCAATATGACGTTATCGAGGCGTGCAGCCCCACCCCTTTTCTTGAGCTGTTTGCGCGAGGAAACAGACGCGGATGGTCCACATGGGGCAATCAGGCGGACGAGGATTATCGACCCACGTGGAAGACCTATGCTCTTCCAACAGCCCCTTCTTCCGGCATTCGTTAGCCTTCGCCAGTCTCCCAAGAAACTACAATCTTTCCGGCCCGTTCCTCAATTTTCCCTTCTCCGGCTTTCGGTTGCGACCGGCTCCGTTCGGAGTTATTGAGTAGGGGACGGACGCTCGATGAGGTCGAAGGCGTAGAGGATTGCGGTATCGGCGGCTTCCCGTCGGCGCAGCTTGTCGAATAGCGACAAACCGTCGGGTCCTAACACAACCGCCTCGCCGTGAATGGTGAAGCTGCGGTGGACGTCTGCCACAGGGCGGACGAAACTTATGTGCTGTCAATATCTACGAGATGCCTTATTGGCGCGCTGTTTTTGCGATCAAGGCAACATAAATTTCTTGAACACATAAGGTCGCAAGGATCGCTATGCGATGCTTTCCCCGACGCTGCTTGAACTTCTGCGCGACTGGTATCGCGTCGCCCGGCCGCAGGGATGGCTGTTTCCGGGCCAGAACCCAACCAACCCGATAACGGCACGTCAACTCACGCGCGCCTTCCATACCGCCGCCGAGATGGCCGACCTCAAGAAGCGCGTGACACCCCATACTTTGCGTCATAATTCCGGCAGACGGATTATTCCGCCAACGGCGGCGCAACGGCTGTATTTCCGGGAGAATCGCGCGCTCGTAAGTGCATGATTGGCGGAATAATTAGAGTGTGTTCAGGAAGGCCAAAACACGATCTGGCGGCCGATAGCGTGAGGCTGTCATAAGACCGCTGATTGCCGCGACGAAGCGGATTCGTTGCGAGTAGATTTGGTAG
>JASHYD010001226.1 GCA_030043175.1 Xanthobacteraceae bacterium
GGGCGAGCAGCTGACCGGCTCCGGACCCGTCGCCGCCGGCGACACGGTGCGGTGGATCATCGGCGACACCGAGAGCGGGCCTGCCAACGCCAAGAAAGTCCACATCCTGGTCAAGCCGACCCGGCCTGATGTCGTCACCAATCTGGTCATCAACACCGACCGGCGCACTTACCACATAGAGCTGCGGTCGACCGAGAAGACCTACATGGCCTCGGTGTCGTGGGTCTATGCCCAGAACCAGATCATCGCGCGGGATGTCATACGCTCGGCCCAGTTGGATGGCGTCGCGACGTTGTTGAGGGAACGATCCCAGATCGCGTTGTCGCGGCTTGCCGCGGAGGGGATGTCGGCGGATGCGGCGTTCGTCGACGGCAGTCACGTGTTTCACAACGTATTTGTCGACCTGTATTACCTGCAGATGATCGTACGGCCCGGTGGGCTGGTTGTTCTCGACGATCATTGCTGGCCAGGGGTCGCTACGGCGGCTCGCTATTTCGAGACCAATCTGTGCTGGCGACCGCAAGCGCTTGCGAACACCACGCCGGGACGACTGCGTGCGCTGCGGTTGCCCGGTCCGCCGGTGGAGCCAGGATTCAAGGAGTTGACGCCGTTTTGGCCCAGAGCATGATCGTCGCAGAACGTCTATTGGATCGACGGCCAGAGGTCCGGTTGGCCCGAGGCTGACGACTTGGGCGTTGCAGCATGTCGTCTGCTTTCTGGGGTACACCGGCCGACGGGCGGTGCAGGGACCGGTATCTGCCAGTCCTGCAAATTATTCAGGCGTAAATCATAAATTCCAGGAGATTCCCATCCGGGTCACGCACATAAACGCTAGAGCCTGTCTTCCTGCGCCCTCCCTGTCTTGGCACTGGGCCAAGCTCAATTTTTGCCGCCGCTCGGCCCACCACTGCCTTTAGTGTTTCGGCAGTGCCGTCCCACACGAAGCAGAGGTCGCCACAAGGTGGGACTGCCGCAGGCGCTCGGCTCGTGAACGTCTTATCTTGCCAGCGCATCGGTCGGTGAAAATTAATCATATTGTCACCAACATAGACTGAAATGGCGGTGGGACTTTCAGCAATGTCAAAGCCGAGCGCCTTGTAGAATGCCAGCATAGCGTCGGTATTCGCCATCGGGAGGGCTACATGATCGAACCCTCGGACGCGTCCGATCTGCTGTGCCGATGGTGAACCAACCGCGCCAAGTGCGGCGCCGGCTGCAGCGACACTCCGGATAAATTTACGCCGGGAAGAGATAAATTTACGCCGGGAAGATTTGTGTGACATATGGTACCCCTTAAGGATGATTTTATCGAAAGATGTTGCAAGACTTGGGAAGCTACGGCACGCGGATGACCCAGTAAAGATTCGATCCCTCAAGGCTGGTTGTGGCCCGTGGCTGACGACTTGGGCCACGGCCGCAAAGACGATTGGAATCGTCCGCGTCTCCCGCTGGACGGCAGCAGTGGCCGGGGTCCCGTTTGTTTGGCCGATGGGCCCCGACATGAGACCGCCCTTGGGCAACGGTGGCTCGGCGACGTTACGCTCGACCAGGCGTAGATGAGCCACATGCAGACATGCTGCAGACTGTGAAGATCATACGAACTCACGGGAGGAGCGTGTCTGAATGACGGGGGAAAGCGCCTCTTGGCTTCCGCGTAAATCTGGCAGAATCTAGCGTTCACGCCGATCCTTCGTCATCTGGCGAATGTCGGTCTAAATGCATTCTTGATACGTTCTCGGCAAGCATCGAAGCGCCGTGGGGCGTCAACTACGTGCGTTCAGCCAAGGGAGGACCCTCCAATGACTCACCACATCGCCTTTCTCGGCACTGGCATCATGGGCGCGCCGATGGCTGCCAACCTGATCAAGGCCGGCTTCACGGCCGCGGTCTGGAACCGCACCCGCTCCAAGACCGACCCGCTCGCCGTGCAGGGCGCCCGGGTCGCCGGCGGCCCGGCCGACTGCGTTCAGGGCGCCGACTACATTCTCTCCATCCTCGACAGCGGGCCAGTCGTGCGCGAGGTGTTCTTCGACAGCGGGGCGGCGGATGCGATGAAGCGCGATGCCGTGTTCATCGACATGGCCTCCATCCCGCCGAAGATGGCCCAGGAGCACGCCGCGTGGCTCAAGGGGCGCGGGGTCGGCCATCTCGACGCCCCGGTTTCGGGCGGCAGCTTCGGCGCTGTGGAGGGCTCGCTAGCGATCATGGCGGGCGGTGAGCAGACCGATTTCGACCGCACCGAACGCGACGGGGTGTGGAAACCGATGGGCCGGGCGAGCTACATCGGGCCCGCTGGCAGCGGCCAGATCGCCAAGCTCGCCAACCAGATCATGGTCGCCTGCAACATTGCCAGCGTGGCGCAAGGCCTCCTATTCGCGGGCGCCGGCGGGGCCGACCCCGCCCAGATCCCCTTGGCGCTGGCCGGGGGCCATGCCGATAGCCGTGTGCTCCAGGAGCACGGCCGGCGCATGATCAACCGCGACTTCCGCCCGGGCGCGCCTATCCGCAACTTCGTCAAGGACCTCGACACGGTACTGGCCACGGCCGACGAGATCGGTCTGCCGCAGCTGCCGATCGTCAAGGCGGTGCGCGACGTGTTCAAGGCGCTCTACGACCAGGGCCACGAGCGCTGGGACCACAGCGCCTTCTTGCTCTATCTGGAGAAGCTGAACGCGCCCGCGCGCCTTGGCGACAAGGCCAACACCCCGCCCGAGCGTTGAACCGACGGCAAGACTTGCACCTGCATAATCAGACGGTACCGATCTGAATCAAACGCGGGTGAGGGCCACTTCGGGTCAGGGGCTGCTGTCCCGAGCATGTCACCAACACGGCGCGTCCGCCTACGCGGGACCTGATCTTTGTGCTGGAGTCTCCTGCTCCAAACGGGCTGCAGCCTGTCCGACGTTTTGAATTTGTGGCGGGATCACGTGGACTCGACGGGTGCATCGTCAAGCTGCGAGAATGAAGGCGAATGCGTTCCTGGTGCGCGACCTGGTGCATCACGAGAACCCTGCCATAACTGGTCGGTATGTGAACCGCACTGACGATGCGGTGCGCACGCGGCGTGAGACCAGGTAGGCGAGCGCATCGCGACTGGGCTTGCCGACTGGCGGGCAACTTCCAGGCGCGGTGCTAGCTATCGCGCGAAGGGGTAAGTTGGTCTACTTCGAGGCGTTCGGGTATCGGGACAAAACGGGGAATGTGCCGATGACGACCGATACAATCTTCAACATCGCTTCCATGACAAAGCCGATGAATGCGGTAGCGGCTCTTCAGCTTTATGAGGAGGGTAAGCTGCTAATGGATGAACCGTTAGCGAAATATTTTCCGAAGTTCGCGGACGTGCAAGTGGCAATCATGGACGCGAAGAACGAAACGATTGTTGACAAGACCCCTACTACCAGAAAGATTACAATCCAAGACTTGTTCCGGCACACTGCGGGTATTCCCTATGGCGGTCGTGGCACGACTGCGGTGCATAGGTTATATCCGCAGACATATGACTTGCCGGTTACTGGTTCCGAATTTCTTGACAAATTGAGTGCACTGCCGTTGTTGTTCCAACCAGGAACGGTCTGGGATTACGGTTTCAGTATTGATGTACTTGGGCTGTTGGTCGAATCCATCGCTGAACAACCACTCGGTCAACTTTTGCGAGACCGGGTATGGACCCCGCTCGGGATGACAGACACGAGCTTTTTCGTGCAGGCTGAAAAGGGCTCGCGCTATGCCAAGGCATTGCCTAATGACCCGATTACAGGTCGGGCACAACCAAGCGCGGCCATAGATTTGGCTGTGAAGTTCGATTGCGGTGGCGGTTGCGCGGCTTCCACCGCGAGTGATTATTTGCGCTTTGTACTCATGTTGATGAACAAAGGGACCTATGGTGACGCGCGCGTGCTTGGTCGAAAGACGGTCGAATACATGCTGTCGAATCAGATTGGCCCCGATGTCAAAAATCTGATCGTCAATGCTGATCCTACACGGGGCGACTACGGCTTCGGTCTCGGGCTTGCTGTTCGCACGACGCCGGGCATTGTGCGCCTGATGGGCTCGGTCGGCGACTTTAGTTGGCCTGGCGCGACAGGCACCAATTGGTGGGCAGACCCGCACGAGGATTTGGCCGTCGTGTGGATGGCGTATTCACCAGGATCACTTCGATGGAAATATCGCGAAATGATAAACGCGCTGGTCTACCAGGCGATTGATTAGGACGGCCGTCGATGATCTACGACGAGGGGGGGAACGCCTGCCAGCACTCGCCCGCGGAAGTCCGCACCTGGCCCGAGGCTGA
>JASHYD010001227.1 GCA_030043175.1 Xanthobacteraceae bacterium
AGGATGACAACGTCTGGGCCGACGCGAATGAGCGGCAGGCGGTGATCTTTGTCCGCAATGGCCAGGTGACGGAGGTGTTCCGGAACGATCCGGATCCGACGACGCTCCTGCGCAATCTCGGGCCGCTGCAGACGCCTACGGTCCCGGTGCTGGCCGGCCACGTCCTGTGCACCGCGAATTCCGACGCCAACCGGCGCGACAACTCGCCGAATAACGTCGGCGAGATCAATCCGGCCGGCCCCGTGCTCGGCAAGATCTCCTGCATGGATCAGTCCGTGAAGATTCGCGGCGCTACCCTGCCAGTGCGGTGACGCCGCGCCTTCGGCAGGTCGAGGCTGTCGCCGGTCGAGGGCTATGGCGCGCCTCGCGAGTGAACTTCATCACCTTGTTTCCCAACGGGCTTGCTTTTTCGCCGGACGAAAGCGTGCTGTACATTGGCGATATTCGCGCAGCCACATTAGAGCTTTTGACGTGGCACCGAATGGCACCATAGCAAAACAAACCGATCGCATTTTCGCCGATCTTCGCGGGCCTGAGCCCGGCGGGCCCAATGGTATGAAAGTGGATACAGCGGGGAATGTTTATTGCGCGACGGGCAATGCTTCCCGCAGTGGTTCAGCCGGGATATACATCCTTGATCCGAAGGTTAAAAAGCTCGGTCGTATCGTTCACGGCTATCCGGAGGCGACCAATATCGCATTTGGTGGCGACGACTGGAAAACCCTCTATTTCACTACTAGGAACACGCTTGGGTCAGTGAACTTAAAGATTGCCGGCCTTCCCGTACCTACGCCGAAAAAAAAGTCAATTCCTACGGCTGGTGGTTGTCCCTGTCGGAAACTCAAACTCGAACATATTGATGGTGTAGCCCGCCCAAGATCGGCGAAGAACGCACGCGCCCTGTGCGGCACACACCACGCCGAACCGGCGCGTCCTTCTGCAGCGATAGGTGCGTTCTGACTTCACGATGCGAGAACGTGGCGAAGATGGCGCTCGCCAACGACGACGACGTGATCACGACATTCCCGTCGGATCGAGCTGATCAGCCTCTCCGCATATCCGTTCTGCCAAGGCGACCGCGCCGAGACCGGTCGGTTGCGAATGCCCATGGCCCGGATGCGCCGGATGAAGGCAGCGCCATACGCGCCGTCGCGGTCGCAGATCAAGTAGCGTGGAGGCTCGTCCCAGCCGCAGGTCTCGGTCAGCTGACGGGCAAGCTATTCCGCATTGGGATGGGCTGTCACACCCAGCCACAGAAACTCGCGGCGGGACTGCCGCAGGATGAGAACTCCATACAGAAGCCCAAACGAGATCGTCGGCACCACGAACATGTCGATCGACGCGATGGCGTCGGCGTGATTGTGAACAAAGGTCCTCCAGCCTTGCGATCGACCGCCGCGCGGCCTTGATTTCCAGCGCCACCAGGCTCGCAACCCAGCGCGATGCCATCTGATGATGGTCTCCGGCTTGAGGATTTTCACCGCGTCCAACACCTCGGGAGCCAGGTGATAGAGCCCCGCAAACACCAGGCGATCGATATTGCTGACGGCAACCCGCTTGGGCGCCCTCACGTTCGCGCAGATCGGCATCGTCATCGCCTCATCGCACGCGTACATCAAATTAGACGACGGGGCGACCTTCTAGGCCACGCCGGAAATCCAACTCATTGGCTTGAGGGCCGCTGTCCGGCGCCAGCAGGCCTGCACGCCAAGCCCACCAGAAGAGGCGTAGCGCACGCGGCTCGCTGACACTCGCCGACCATTCGCGTATTACTCCGCCTGTCGTAGCGTCAGACGAAATCAAGTCGAACAACGGTGCGATCTCGATGCCTTCCGAAGGCGACGGGTTCCGCCGGGCTAGGCGGCGCTACAACACGCTGCAGGACGATTCGGTCTCCAACTAGACACGGCTCGTCGCGTAGTCGGACATCGGACATCATCGCTAAGAGCGATGCGCTGATCCCACGCCGAGCGCGACAACGCGTGAAAGGGATGGGGCAGACCCGGCTCGGGCGGCCCAGAATGGCGATCCAAAAACCTCGGCCGCCGCGCCATAAAAGCCAGCGGTGTAAGCTGCGTGGCGAGCGGCGCGGCGTGCCGCCCGACTATCGAGAAAGTCGGGTCTTGGCTAAATGTATGGATCGCAAGGGCCGCATCGATCGCCGACTGAACCGCGGATTGAACGCCGGAGGAGGAGAGCGGATCGAGCGCGACGGCGGCGTCGCCGACGCGAAACAGCGACAGCTCCGCACCGGTGGTATCCGCACAAGACGATGTCGCATCGTGGGCTGTAATGGAGCCCGTGATACGGAGATTCGCGGCGTCCATCAGGATCTCTGAGCGAGCGACGACGCGGGCGATCCGAGACGCCAGATCGTCGCCGCGTTTGCGCTCACGGGGATCCTGAAAAACGCTGATCGCATAACAGCCGTCCAGCATCGGAGCTCCCCAGACCCACCCATCAGCGACGGCGGCAACGCAAATCGAGCGCGGCGAGTTTTCGCCGGTCCAGACAGTGTAGAGTCCAATGAGCAGCGGCCCGCGCCACCGCGTCCTGCCAGCTATCCCTCGGGGGCCGATGGCGTCCGCAAGAAGACGCGCGCCATAAGAGTGGGCGCCAACGCGCAGTTGCCAACCCTCTGCGGTCTTCGTCAGCTCTTGCGCACGACCGCCGACAACCTTAACGCCTGCTTCGGCCGCGCGCCGCCGCAATCCCTCGTGAAACACGCGCCGATCGATAAGGATGCTATGCCCAGCGCGACGTTCGAAATCCGGGGCTCCCCAGCGGATTTTGAATTCGCACGCGACGCCCGTTTCGGGCGCTAAGCCCTCGAACTCGAGTTGCGTCTGGGTCGCAGGATTGAGTGTCTCAACGCGATGCGCCCCCTCCGTCGGGGCCGCGATCAGCGCGACGTCGTAACCGAAACGCTTGAGCCGCGTCGCCAGCGCCACTCCCGCCGGCGCACCACCGGCGACAATGACATCAAGCGGCCGCAGGGCGATCGTCCTCGACCAGTGTGGGCCGCGCCACCGAAAGCCGCGCATAGGCGCCGAGGCAATAGTGAAGCCATCCGCGGATGTAGTCGCAAGCGCGCCGCTCGCGTGAAATGGTTTCGTGATGGCAGCCGCCGCCGCAGAGATAGCGCGCCCAGCAGCCATTGCACGGCGATTGTCGGTGCACATGGCGTTCGCGAAGCCAGTCCGCCTGCCGCGCGCGATCGACGCCCGCCACAAGCGACCCCATCGCGCCAGCGGCATTGTCGACAAAACGATGACAGGCGAACAGCTCGCCACCCGCGGAAACGCCCAAATAACCGGCTCCTGCGCCGCACGGGTAGGGCCGATGAGTACCGCGCCGGATTTCGCGCAAAGCCTGCAACATGTTGGCGAAGGGG
>JASHYD010001228.1 GCA_030043175.1 Xanthobacteraceae bacterium
CGGCGGGCTGCGCTATCTCGAACATTACGATTTCCGCCTCGTGCGGGAATCGCTGCAGGAACGCGAGGTGCTGCTGCGCATTGCGCCCCATATCGTGCAGCCGCTGCGGATCGTGTTGCCGTACCGCCGCGGCCTGCGTCCAGCATGGCTGCTGCGGCTTGGATTGTTCATTTATGATCACATGGGCGGACGCCAGCAGCTGGCGCCAACCCGCACGCTCGACCTGTTATGCGATCCGGCCGGCATGCCGCTCAAGCCCGGGCTGTTCCGCACCGGCTTCGCGTTTTCCGATTGCCGGGGAGATGATGCGCGGCTCGTCGTGCTCAACGCGCGCGACGCCGCTGACCGCGGCGCCGTCATCCGCACCCGCACCAAGGTCGTACTCGCGGCGCGGCGTGACAGCCATTGGGACGTCACCGTCGAAGATCAGGCAACCCGCCGGCGCGATGTCATCGCGGCACGTGCGCTCGTCAACGCGGCGGGCCCGTGGGCCGAACAAACCCTTTCCTCATGCCTCGGTGTCGAACCAGCACCGCACCGGCGGGTGCGCCTTGTCAAAGGGTCTCATATCGTGGTGCCGCAACTGTTCGATGATGGCGGCGCCTACATGTTGCAGAACCCCGATGGCCGCATCGTCTTCGCCCTGCCGTACGCAGGCAACCATACCCTGATCGGCACCACGGAACAGGATTTTTCCGGCAATCCGGCACAGGTGGCCGCCACTCCTGAGGAAATTCAATATCTGTGCGAGGGGGCTTCAAGATATTTTGCGCGCTCGATTGCTCCTGCGGATGTGGTGTGGTGCTATTCCGGGGTGCGGCCACTCTATGACGATCGTAAGCGTGACGCAGCGGCCGCCACGCGGGACTACGCGCTCGAGCTCGACGCGCCGCCGGCGGGCGCGCCGCTGCTGTCGATCTTCGGCGGCAAGATCACCACCTACCGTCGCCTCGCCGAGGCTGCGCTTGTTCGCCTTGCGCCCTTTCTCCCGTCATTGACAATGCGACGCGCCGGCTGGACGGCGTTCACGCCGCTGCCCGGCGGCACTTGCGAGCCCCACGCACTCGCCCGGAAACTCGCGAGAATGCATCCGTTCCTTTCACCAACGCTCGCCCGTCGGCTTGCCGCGACCTATGGCGAACGCGCGCAGCTCATTGTGGCGGGCGCCCGTACGACCACCGATCTCGGTACGGCTTTCGGCGCCACGCTGACGCAAGCCGAAGTGCGCTACCTGATGAGACAAGAATTCGCCAGAACTGCCGCCGATGTGCTGTGGCGGCGCACCAAGCTCGGGCTTGCGTTTTCCAACGCCGAGGCGGCAGCGCTCGATCGATTCATGGCCGCCGCCGCCTCAGAGATGGCGCCCTAGGCTCCGGCGCGTCTTGCCCCAGCCCTATCCGGTCAGCTGGCCTGATGGTGTTGCCGCCGTCATCGCGTCAATGCGCATCGACATGCGGCGTGCTGCCTGGCGGGTTGTGAGACGTTATCAGGGAGCGCAGGTCCGACAGATCGTGGAAGTTATTGACGACCCACATGCCTGCCAGCGCAATGAGACCGGCGATAAAAATTGTCGGGAGGGTCACGATCACGGTGCCGATGAAGGTCGCGAAGGCACCCAACACTCTCAGGGCCGCCGTCCACAGCTGCATGGCCGCGACGAACAGGAAATACACCACCGCCGCGATCACAACGACGAACAGTATCTGTTTCCACAGCGGCCAACTCCCCCACTGTGCCTGAGTCACCTTGATGAACTGGTCGCTCGACCACGCAAAAACGAGCTGAATAAATCCAAGAAGTTCGGCAAAGCCCCGTTCCAGGTATTGCCGGGACTGGTCGGAGACCTGTTCCATGGCCGAAGCTCCTTGCCGTCAGGCCGGCGGATAGTTCCAACAAGATGACCTGCGTGGCAAGCACCTTCGAACGTGGTGGGACTGCCAGTCGCCGGGGAGGTGGGGCGGATTGGCGCAATCCACCGGCCAGCGGCACAATACGCCTTCGGCTGTTGCATCCTGCGCTGCTGCGGTCACACTGATATAGTGCCAAGCTCGCTCACCCGGTTCCCCCCGGGCCTGCCCCAATGCGAACCCCGATGGGTGCCGATGACTCACATTATCGCCATCGATCAAGGCACAACGTCCTCTCGCGCCATTGTGTTCCGCCGCGATTGCTCCGTCGCGGCCATCGCCGGGCAGGAGTTTCCTCAGCATTTTCCGCGATCCGGATGGGTCGAGCACGATCCCGAGGACATTTGGCGCACGGTGCTGGCAACCGGCCGCGACGCCATCGCCAGGGCCGGGCTGGCGGCGCGCGACATCGCCGCGATCGGCATCGCCAACCAGCGCGAGACGGCCTTGGTGTGGGATCGCGCCTCCGGCAAGCCGATTTACAACGCCATCGTGTGGCAGGACCGGCGCACGGCGCCACTGTGCCGCCGGCTCAAGGACGCGGGCGTGGAGGCGCAAGTCGCGGCGCGCACCGGCCTTTTGCTCGACCCCTACTTTTCCGCCTCCAAGATCGCCTGGCTTCTCGACCACGTGCCAGGCGCGCGAACGAAAGCCGAGCGCGGCGAGCTTGCCTTCGGCACGGTGGATTCGTTTTTGCTGTGGCGGCTGACGTCGGGCGCCGTGCATGCCACCGACGCCACCAACGCGTCGCGCACCGCGCTCTATGACATCCACGCCAACACATGGAGCGACGAACTTTGCGCCGCGTTCGGTGTGCCGCGGGCGATGCTTCCCGAGGTGCGCGACTGCGCCGCCGACTACGGCGTGACGGCGCCGTCGCTGTTCGGCGCTGCTATTCCGATCCGCGGCATTGCGGGCGACCAGCAGGCTGCCCTGATCGGCCAGGCCTGCTTTGCCCCCGGCATGATGAAATCGACCTACGGCACCGGATGCTTTGCGGTCCTCAACACCGGCGCGACCGCGATCAAATCACACCACCGCCTGCTCTCCACCATTGCCTATCGCCTGGCCGGCAAGACCATCTACGGCCTCGAAGGCGCTATCTTCATCGCCGGCGCCGCCGTGCAATGGCTGCGCGACGGCTTGCGCGTCGTGCCCACCGCAGCCGCTACCGGCCCCATGGCGGAGGCGGCCGATGCAGGCCAGGACGTCATTCTGGTGCCGGCCTTTGTCGGGCTGGGAGCGCCGCATTGGGATGCCGAAGCGCGCGGCGCGTTGTTCGGGCTGACGCGCCACACCGGGCCGAACGAGCTCGCGCGGGCCGCGCTGGAGAGCGTCTGCTTCCAGATGCTCGACCTTCTGGACGCCATGCGGGCCGATTGTCGCGACAGCGATTGCAGCGGCGGTAACGACCCCGGCGGCAAAGATCGAGGCCATTTTGCCGACACCGTTCTGCGCGTCGACGGCGGCATGGTGGCGTCCGACTGGACCATGCAGCGGCTGGCCGACATTCTCGCCGCGCCGGTCGATCGCCCGACGATCCTTGAGACCACCGCCCTCGGCGCCGCCTATCTGGCTGGCCTGCAATCCGGGCTCTACCCGGAGCCCCAGGCTTTTGCGGCCCGCTGGGCGCTGGACCGCCGCTTCACTCCCGCCATGGACGACGCCACGCGCCGGCGCAAAGTCGCGGCCTGGAGGGACGCAGTCGCGCGGACGCTGAGCGGGGGGCGCTAACGTCTTCCCTGCTCGCAGGGATTTCCGCTACCAGGGGGCGCAAGGCAGCCTCTCGATATGGCGACGGCGTTTTGTGGTCACCGGCCTATTTCACTGGGTCGCCCGGCGGCGCTCGCTTGTCGATGAAAATTTCGTGACTGGAAGGAAGCCGCTGACGAATTCAACCGATGCGCAACCGCTGACCCGGGAGCGGGTGGCGAGCGTGGACCATTGACGCACGGGCGCACATCCGCGACGAAGGAAAGCTTCGCGGCCTTCAGAATCTTCCCACAAAGGAAGACGGCGACATTCGCGCCTGTCAGCCGTCATACTCCGCCGAAATATCCTTGCCGGTGTAATCCGGCATCAACGCCGCCGATGCCAGGCTCACGATAGCGCAAGCGGCAATGTAGATGGAAATCGCGTAGCCGGTCTGATAGGTGCTAAACAGCCATGTCGCGATGATCGGCGCGGGTCCGCCTGCGATCACGGAAGCAAGCTGGTAGCCCAAAGAGGCCCCGCTATAACGCAACCGGGGCGTGAAAGCCTCGGCGATCAGTGCTGCCTGCGGCCCATATTGGATGTCGTGCGGAATGAGCGAAAGCACAATGGCGATGAACACGGCCGCCCCGACTGCGGTGTCAACCATCGCGAAATACAGAAAGCCAAACAGGCCTGTCGCGGCGGCGCCGATGAGATACATCTTCCTGCGCCCGATGCGATCGGAGATATGGCCCGACAGCGGGATGGTGACGAACGACACGCAAGACGCCGCGAGTACTGCCGTCAGAATCAAGTCTCGCGACATGTGCAACGTGTTGACCGCATACGCGAAGATGAACGCAGTGAAGATATAAAATGGCGCCTGCTCGGACATCCGCAGCAAGGCAGAGAGGATGATCTCCTTGGGCTGCTTGGCGAATACCTCGATGATGGGCGCCCGTTCGATCTTGTCCTGATCGAGTAGCCGCTGGAACACCGGCGTCTCGAGGACGCCAAGGCGAATCCACAGGCCGATACCGACGAGAATAATTGAAAGGGCGAAGGGGACACGCCAGCCCCATATCGCGAACTGGTCGCCCGACCATGCGCTGAATGCCAGGATCGCAAGGTTCGACAGGAATAAGCCGCACGGCACCCCGAACTGCGGCCAGGATGCCACCAGGCCGCGCTCGCCATGGTGCCGCGCCCACTCCATCGACAGCAGCACCGATCCGCCCCATTCACCGCCGACGCCGATCCCCTGGATCATCCGCAAAATGGTCAGGATGACAGCGCCCCAGATTCCGATCTGCTCGTAGGTCGGCACGAATGCGATCAGGAAGGTCGCAATCCCCATGCAGAGAAGGGTGGCGATGAGTGTCGCCTTGCGGCCGATGCGATCGCCATAGTGACCAAAAATCGCGGCGCCGATAGGGCGGCCGACAAACCCAATGAAATAGGTGCCGAATGCCGCAAGGGTCGCCGTCAACGGGTCTTCGTTGGGAAAGTAGAGCTTGCCGAAGATGAGGCCGGCGGCCGTGCCATAGATAAAAAAGTCGTACCATTCGATGGCGGTGCCGATGCTCGAGGCGATCACCGCCTTGCGCAGCTGCGCGCTATGGTCGGACGCCGACAGCGTCACGTATGTGGCTGTCGTAGTCATGGGAGTCCCTCCAGGCCTATCTCGTTCTCGTTCGCAGCCGGTTCTTACCGGCAAATCCTTGGAAAGCATAATCAAACCGGGGCGCCGGTTCAACACCAGTGTTGTATCTCTCACCGAGACGTTGCCCGCCTTTGCGGCGGGCAACACGTGGGGCGCGCCGCAGCGGTCACCGATTAAACTACCGCCCCTTCCCCCGGCATCGTTCACGGCCCATATTGCCCGGATGGCGAATCCTCCTGATCCGCGCAACAAGCCCAAGAAGACGAAGGACCCTGCGCGTCCGACCCGCGCCAAGGCAGCGCGAGAGGCTTTACCCCAGATTGCGCGCGAGCTGGCCGATCTTCTCAACCCGGCGATCAACCGGGGCGAGGCCGGAGTCGGATCGCAGACCGGTCTGAAGGCCCCGCAATCCGGTCTGCAGCCGCCGCCGGATAATTCTCGCGACCGCCGCGCCGATTTTGCCGCCGCCCATCGGGCGCGTGCCTCAACGGCTGACGGGCTGAGCGAGCGGCCGCAAGCCGGCTACGTGGGGAAATCGCCCGTCCAAGGCCGCAAGACGCCGATCGGCCCGGGCGAGATTGACCCCGATCTCGCGCGGGCGCTCGGCATCGTGGACGAGGAGGACGCGGATTCCTTGCGGCCTGGCGCAACCGGCGAGAAGTCGGCGCTCCAAGACGCACTCAGGCTTCCTCGGGTGATCCCTTTGCCAGGCGAGGGCGACGCCTCAGCGGTAGCGGCTACCGCTCACGCGCTGGACACGCTGCTGCGCGAGGGCCGGCCGGAGTTTCGCGGCGACCTGCCCTGGGTGCCGCATCGGCCGCCGCGGCCGGAGAAATCCGAGGGTGGCCGGCGTTTCATTATCAAATCGGATTTCGCTCCGAAGGGTGACCAGCCCC
>JASHYD010001229.1 GCA_030043175.1 Xanthobacteraceae bacterium
GCAAACTCGTCAAGGCAGGGCAATACCGACCCGGGCGCCACCGCACGCGCCGCCAAAGCCGCCGATCGCTCATCCAATGACCGGATCTCAGCGGCATATTCCTGCCGCTCCGTGCGCTGAATGTAGACCCAGCCGGCAGAAACCGCGATGGCCACAACCGCAACACGAAACAGCACGTCTATCGACGCAGTCACCCCCGCGCGGCCGATAGCCAATATTGCAAGCGCCAGAAAGACGGCAGACGCCGCCCCCGCCGCCCAAATCGGAATGGTCAAGGTTCCCATTGCCGCATCGATTTCCAGCATTTTCTGTCCCTTCGCGTTCACCCGTAAGCCCCTTCCCGCGCATGGGGAGGAGGGGTGCGGAGCAAACCTGTGTTGTAGTCGCCCGAGGACGGCTGCGAATCAAGGATAACTTGGAACGCTATAGCCCAAAGCTCTGCCGCTGTCGGTGGGCCAGAGGACAGATTTGGCGGCGGCACTGGAATTCGGTATTTTGACCCCCCGCTCACCCCACAGTCAGCCCAGAACGCACATGCAGGACAAAAGTTCCGCGGTAGTCCCGCGATCCGGCGGCCCGGTCGACCCCGCCGAAATCGATGATCTTGTCGCCGCCAACCGCATCCTTGCCGATCAGGGCGTGCTCGACGGCTACGGCCATGTGAGCATGCGCCACCGCGGGGCCGCGGACCGTTATTTTCTGTCTCGCTCAAGGTCTCCGGCGCTCATCACGGCCGGCGACATCATGGAGTACGACCTCGATTCGAACCCGGTCGATCAGCAGGGCCGGCTCATGTACATCGAGCGCTACATCCACGGCGAGATCTACAAGTTGCGCCCCGATGTCAATGCGGTTGTCCACAGCCATTCGCCGGCCGTCATCCCGTTCGGAGTCACCGCCGTCAAGCTGCAGCCAATCTGCCACATGTCGGCGTTCCTCAAGCACGAGGTTCCGAACTTCGAGATTCGTGACTGCGACGGGATGACGGATCTCTTGATCCGCAACGCCAAACACGGCGCCGCGCTCGCTCGCACTTTGGGCTTAAGCGACGTAGCGCTCATGCGCGGGCACGGCAATGTCTGCGTCGGCCCAAACCTCATGGCGGCGGTCTATCGCGCCGTTTACACAGAGGTCAACGCCAGGCTGCAGGCCCAGGCGATCGCCATTGGCGGGCCGATCAATTTCCTGGCGCCAGAGGAGTGCGAGTTGATCACCGGCCGGCGCGACACCAATTTCCAACGCCCTTGGGAGATGTGGAGGAGCCGGATCAGCACCACGTAGAGCGGCCGTGTCGGTCAAGTGCCTTGAGGGATCGGCTTCGTGAACTTCTGGCATGGAATGATCCTCCCGCACTTTTGGGCCCGAAACGCTGATGGCGATCGAACCGCCTCGTCGTCCTTCGCATCGACATCAAAGAACGCAATCTCGTTGCGCATCGCCCGCGTCGAACAGCAAGCGTTCCTTGCCCCTGGCGTGCTTCGGGGCGTCGCCTGACGCTTCATCTGGGTTTACAATGCTCCAATCGCTTCAACACGCCGAGGTGCCTGCATCTACCGTAGTGACCGTGCCGCCCAGGCCTCCCGATGAGGCGGGCAAGGCATGCCCAAGAAACGTAAACCGAAATAGGACATTCGGGGATCGGGCGGAGGGCGTTTTGCGCGGAATTGGCGCGGGGGTGGACGGCGGCGCGAGCGTCCATCGTTGAACTGGGCCAGCCCAGAAAGCTGGCCCTTTCTTTCTGGTAGCCGCCCAAAAACCAGTGGATAACGATCACGGCACAGCAGGACGTGAGTGCGGCTACATCACTACCGACAGCGCGGCGCTACCCGCCTCGAACAAAATCCTTATCGCGAAACCGCCGGCGGCGTTTGAGCCAAGTCAGAGCGCCGGCCCAATTCAAATGAGCCCAAAGAGCGGTTGATATGCCCCGCTTATCCGGGTCAATGCGGAACACCGCCAATCTCATAACGGAGGCGAGCTTGGCTGAAGAGATGGGGTGAGCCATGACACTTAGCCTCGGTCGTCCGTTTGCCCGATGAGCGTTCACGGGTCGGGGCTTTTTCTTGAGAAGCCGGGAGTTTGCTTCGCTCTTTCGCAATAGTCCGACAAAATCTGTGGGCAGATGAGCCGCCACTCATCTGTAAAGGGCGCTGGTCTCGGCCCCGATCGACCCTCCCCCAACGTAGTTGGGGCCTCTTTGTGATTGACCGATCGCGCGTGCCCGCTCGGCAACACTTGCGCGATATTTCGAAACGTACACGGCGCTCCTTGGCGTCCGAGTCCGCTTTCGTCCGGCGGTTTTTTTGTTCGGCTCCTCAAATCCCCGCGGCATTCGAAGCGCCCCAAAAAGCGGCGGCGCCTGATTTCAACAGGTTGTGGATGTCTTGTGCGGCCCGGCGAAGCGCCGGGCGGGTGACATGCTCGTACGCCTCAGTAGAAGACGCCGTAGGCTGTGTCCACAACTTGACCAGTGGTCACGTTGACCAGAAGCAGGTCGGGTCCATAACGCACCCATTGAAAGCCCGGCTGAGGTGGCGGCAGGCCAAGGGCGCTCCAGTCACTGTAATAATAAGCCGGCACGAGGAATAGCGTCGGCAGCACCGCGCCAATCACCCAGCGCCGGTAGCCCCACCCGCGCGGATAGACGAAGGGGGCAACGTGAACCCGGTTAAATGGACGACCGCGATAAAGAAAGCGCCCTGGCGGACCGACCGGATGTGGCCCTCGGAATTCCCCCGGCACCGGTCTTTCACGCGGACCTTCGCGCTGTGCCATACCCACTGTTGGCACCGCCAACAGCATCATCGCCGTGAGAACGATCTTGCGTAACATGGTGCCTCCCCTTTGCCCGTTCGCTCAAGATCTTCAAGATCTCAAAATGCCTCGCTCGCGCCAATTCCGATGCCGACCGGAAAGTAAAGGCAGCGGGTCTGAACTCAAGCTAAGCGTCATGAGATGGCGGAACTGGGACGAACCTCTCGCCGGCAGCCTGCATGGCACGACCGAAACGCTGCTTGTACGTGCCTATAGATGCCGGAGCGAAATGATCGCCCGCCCCGTGCGCGCCGGCCTGCCTATGCCGAACGCGAGGCCATGAAGGATGGTATGCGAGCCCACCGGCAGGGCAACGTCCGCCAATGCGCTCTTGAGCTCATTTGAGCGAGCTCACCGGCCTCGGGCGTGGCGCGCGAAAGGACGTGGTCTTTTGTGATGTATCAACGTGAGGTGATATCGATCTTTTCATGCATCCGAACGACGCATCGTGAGATGCGTGAGGGCGAGGCCGGCGAACCACATGAGCGTTGATCTAAGGCGCCGCGATTGGGCAAGACACACGCCCGGTGCTCATCTTGCTCCTGGCTGCCTGAGCCATTGAGCGGCGCCAATGCTCCCGCCCCGCCAGCCAGCAGCCCAGGGCCGCTGACGCGCTCGCTAAGGACGGCGGCTCGCTGCGTGGCTCGGCGGCTCTGGAAAAAGACCGCGAGACCGGGGACGTATCAACGCGTCGCGGGCGCCGGGCGTGGGCTCGCAACCGCAACGAATTCTGTGGCCTCGAGGACCCCCGGGCCCAGCGGCGTCGGAAGCAAGATCCGATAAGGCACAACGATCCGGGTACCCGGGATCGGTGCCAGCCACATTTCAATGTCCTGCCGCGAAATCAGATATTTGATGGACGGACGTTCGGGCACATAACCGGCGAGCGGCACGAATTGAACGGCGCAGACCGCCACCGGCCCCTGATAGCCCTTCTGTGCGCGAACTGTCTCCATGCGCTTGAAGCTCAATTGCAAATCGAACCGCATGCGTCCGTCGAATATGGGGATGGTACGCCGGCACGCCTCGGGTGAAACCGGATCGCCGCTGCCGGAAACCCGTATCAAGGCCGCGCTCATGGGATCGACGACGCCGCGCCGATCGGCCTCCGTTACAGGGATTCGCTCCGGACTGGGCATCGTCGGTGGATCGACCGTCAACTCCTTGACGGTTCCCGCGTTGAGCACAATTCGCAGTTCCTGTATTCGTTTGTCGTTATTGACCGTCGATACAAAAATCTTGGGCAGCAAATTGTTACTGCGGACGGCGCCTCGGGAAGCGGCATTGCCCTCACCGCTCGCAAACACCCGCAGCAAACCCGTGGTCATGCCGCTCGCCACTGCGGTAAATTGGTTCTGGCCGATGTCGATGAGCCACGCACCTTCGCCAATTGGCACACCTGCCAACGTAGCCACATAGCGAGCATCAAGCTTGCCCTGGGCGCTGGCGCCGCCAGCCAAGAGGCAGATCGACGCGACCGCCGCGCTCACCAGACGAAAACTGAGAGAGATCCTGATCAGGATCACCATGGCACCAAAGTTGAGAGGTGATCAGAATGTGCGCTGAATGAACGGCGCCGTCAATCGGGGCCGGTCGGACCCGCAGCTTGTCACCGCAGCAAAGCCGGCCACCCGCTAGCTGCATCGCTGCCACAATGCCGACGCAGGAGCGGCGGCGGCTACCGCTCGGCCGTTGAGCTTCGTGCTTTACAAAAAAAGCCCGCGCCAGTCGCGCGGGCAAGTGACACGAAGGTTGATCACCCGATTGGGCAAGGTGATCGGCACCGATGGTGCGCTGATCGAGCGGCACCGTCAATTGGGCAGCAAGGCACTTGCGCCGCGGACATGACGTTTGATCATCAAACCCGACGGATTTAACGTTACGGCGAATTAATCTCGCGACGGCAAATTTTGTGGCATGGCGCGTGCTCTGCTGCTGGGAGATTCATTCATGCAACCCGGGGCGCTCGATCTGAGACTGTTGCAGCAATGAGCGAAGACGCCGGCCAGACAAGGTGAGGCCCGAACTCATCGCCGACGAATTATTACAGCGGCCAGACTTGGTGAGCGAGATCCGGTGCGTCTGCCGATTCGACGGCTAGGGTAATGAGTTGTCTCAGATCTCTCGCCAGCCCGGCTCGCCCTGTCGCTTGCCGCTAGCGGATCAGCCCTTCGATGTTGCGCGAGGACGTCATCAAAAAAAGAAGGCGCTCAGCGGCCACTCCAGGCCGCTTCAACAACAAACTGGAATGCCTCAGCATATCGCGTCATCAGTAAGTCGGCCGGTCTCATGAA
>JASHYD010001230.1 GCA_030043175.1 Xanthobacteraceae bacterium
CTCGCGCATTCTTAAGTCACTGGGAATCCCTCCGTTTGTCCGATTCTAAACGAGCGAAAGCCGCTCTTAGTCCAAGGACAATAGCAGATCACGGAAGCCGTTTGTGCACTGGCCGGCTGAAGGAAAGATGAATGGCGCGGAACAGTGCGGCGTAAAACGAGTTGCCCAACAGGGCGGTGGGTGTGGTTAATGCCGCGCTCGGCCCAAGCATTGACGTTCCCGCGTTCGATGGTCAGGTCGCGGCCGGCACGCTGCGAAATAGGGCATCTGTGCGCGGCGCCGCCATCCGGTGGCAGCACGCGCTTGTCCGATTGCCAGCGACGCCCGTTCGAGCAATTGCGGAAGGTGGCAAACCGTAAGGCCCGTCCCGGTTGATCAGGAATCTGGGAGGCGGTCTGCGCGCTGTTGCAAGATCGCTGGCGTCTGATTGGAACACATTTCAAATATTCCCCACCAGGGCGAGCATGACGAGCATCATTACCCTCACCATTAACCCGTCAATCGATGTATCCGCGTCTGTCGAGTGCGTGGCCCCCATCCACAAGCTGCGATGCGCCACCGTGCGGCACGATCCTGGTGGGGGTGGCGTCAATGTCGCGCGTGTCATGAAACGGTTCGGCGCCGATGTGATCGGAATATATCCGGCCGGCGGGGCACTTGGCGAGCTGCTGCGGCATCTCATCGATCGGGAGGCAGTCCCGACGTTGATCGTTCCGATTGCGGAGGAAACCCGACAGAACTTCAATATTCTCGAACAGTCCTCTGCCCGGCAATATCGATTCGTACTTCCCGGACCCCGTCTGACCACTGAAGAATGGCAGACATGTCTTAACGCCTCGGCCTCCCTCTCTGAGGGCTCTCGTTTCATGGTGGCTAGCGGAAGTCTTCCTCCAGGCGTGCCGAGCGACTTCTATAGCCGCGTCGCCGTCGTGGCGAAACGATCCGGCGCAAAAGTCGTGATCGATACCTCAGGCGCGCCTTTGAGAGCCGCCGTCGATGCAGGGGTCTATCTCATCAAGCCAAGCTTGCGTGAATTGAGGGAGTTGACCCGCCGTCAACTTGAACGGGAACCCGATTGTATTGCGATATGCCGCGGTCTTATTGAGAGCGGACAAGTCGAGATCATCGCGCTGACGCTCAGCGACGAAGGTGCGCTGCTGGTCACCCGTGATCGTGTCCTGCGCGCGCGGGCAATACCCGTGCCTGCGAGCCCGGTCAGCGTCGTAGGCGCTGGCGACAGTTTCCTGGGCGCCATGATCTGGTCTCTTGATCGAGGGCACGCTCTCGACGAAGCTTTCCGATACGGCGCGGCTGCCGGATCGGCCGCTCTCCTCAGGCCGGGAACAGGACTTTGCCGGCGCGAGGACGTAGAGCGCCTCCTTCGCGACGTCCAACTCGAAGCGATCTGACTGTATCGGAACACAACCGCTGCCTCTCCGAAAACGCGTGATCAACAACAGAATGACCTTATCAATAACAGAATGACCTTTAGCCGGCCCGAAGTGCGTTTTGGCGGCCCTTGGTAGACGCGGTCCGATGGGCTCGCAGGTGATGCGCTCGCAGATCAGCCACCCGACGCCTCCGCCACGAGGTCCCCCAGGTGAGCGAGCTGAGAACCACAAGCTCGGCGAGCGGAACGTTTTTCCAGGCGCTCTTCACCAGCAGGTCGTGGCCGGTGCTCGGGGCCTGGATTCTCTTGCCGAACTGCGTAGTGAATTTGGTTTCGTCAGATGTACCATCCCTTGAACGACGCCCAAGACGTTCTTGGTCCGATGATTATTCTCTCGCGTCAGCATCTGCAGGGGACCTCGGTGCATTTGCGTTCCGTAATATCCCGGACGACCGAGCACCAGCAGCCGGTTGGGAACGTGCTGGAACCCGCCACGGAACATGCATAAACGCGAACAATAATAAGTAGGTTTCGCGGAAACCCAGTGGTATGGATGGGGCCCATGCTATCATCTCGTCGGAGATGACGTCCTGGCACTACCATGCGCGTGACGAAAAACAGTCCTATCTGCTCAAGCGGCTCGCCGACCTAAATGACTACCACCTTGATTGACGAGCGCACGGTTGGTGCGGTGAAGCAGGTTCAAGAAGTCGGCCTCACCATGCGCACCAGGCAGGGCGACGTCAGGCCGTTCCTAATTCCAAACAGGGTGGCTTACGAGATAGTCAAGGCTCTCCGCGGCGATCGAGGTCGCACGGCGAGCATCCCGGCTGGCGACATTTCGATCCCGGACTGAGCCTGCAACCACGGGGAGGTGAAATATGATCAAGGACACTATCGAATTCCGTATGCAGCGCTCTGATGATGAGCGGGAGCCTCGTAAATTGGTGTGGAATAATCGCCTTACTGCCGACCACGACACCGTGATGACTGTGGTTAGGATATTAACCAAGTTGATTGAGATGGGTATCTCTGACGACGAGGCTGTGGAGCGCGCTTTCGCAATGGCTGATAAGGTGTTTCAGGGTATGCTTGATCGCGGCTGGGCAGCAATGGCGCCGACGCTTGACGAGAGGTATGATGACCGGCGGGTTGGGTTTGTAGATGCAGCGGAATGATGGGCAACCAAAACGACTGTTCAGATTGCACACCCTCACTGTGCGCAAGAATTTACGCAGTTCCCACACGCCGCGATCGGCGCCATGAACACCCGCGCAACTCGCGTCGCCGGGTGACGCAGAGCAAGATGACGCACGACATCGAGACTGATCGATCGCTGCGCTGCTGTCGCGACGATTGCCGCCGCAATCGTCATACTCCTCCGCGAATTTGGAAGCGTTAGCCCACGTGACGTGTCCGCAATTTAGCTAAGTTGAGGCCGAAGGCGAAAGTGGGATGCAGGCGTGACGCGCAAGTCCATCAACCGTCTGACGCTCGCGGTCGGGCTGACGATGTTCGTAGGCGCGATCTTCGTGCTCTACCAGGAGCTTCGGAATACGCGGCTAATAGATGTTGTCGATTACGTGGCGGCGCTGCCGAGGACGCGCCTTCTGGGCGCCGCGGCGCTCACGGCGACAAGTTACCTGCTGCTCACTGGCTATGATTTCCTGGCGCTGAACTATGCGAGGCGCGCCCTACGGTTTTGGCAAGTCGTGTCCGTGTCGTTCATCGCTTTTGCGTTCAGCCATACACTCGGATTCGCACTCGTCTCCGGCGGATCGATGCGTTACCGCATCTACTCGGGTTTCGGCGTCACGGCGTTCGAGATTGGAGAGGTGGTTGCGTTCTGTACCGTGACTTATGCGCTCGGGGGTGCAGCGGTTGCCGGATTGATCTTCGTACTCAATCCAACCGAGTTGGCTTCCATTTTGAACCTACCGCAGCAGTTTCTGCGCATCGGCGGGATTGTGCTACTGGGCATTGTCGTGGGATATGTCGCTGTCGTAGCAACGCGATCGACACCAATTTCGATCGGCCGCTATACACTGCGACTACCCACCACCGGGCAAAGCATCCTGCAAATTGCGCTGGCATCGGTCGACCAAGTGTTGGCCGGCATGGTGCTTTACGTGCTGCTGCCGCCGCGCGCGATGATCGATTTCGCGACGTTTCTGGGAATGTACGTCATCGCGGCGCCGCTGTCGTTTTTGAGCCTTGTACCAGGAGGAGTGGGCGTGTTCGAGACTGCGCTCGTTGTCATGCTAGGGCAGACACCGAAGGCGGCGTCGCTCGCCTCGCTTGTCGCTTACCGCTGCATCTACTTCCTGCTGCCGCTCGCACTTGCTGTCATCTGCGATGCAGTGTACGAACTACGACGCGCATCGCGCCTGGATTGGTCGCAATGATCCGCTTAGCTTAGCTTCGTTAGCTCAGCTACTTTCCCGCTCCTGGCACTAAGAGCGGTTATGACTATACCGCCTGCCGCGTCGAAGATGCCAATCGAAAAATTTTCGGCGGCCGCTCCGTGGCAAACTATCCCCATACCCCTTAGAAACTGTAGGGATCGCTATAGATGTCAGGCATTTCGGTCACCTTGCCGCAAGCCGTAATCCTCAGCCTGCGCAAGCTCGGGTATCTCGATCCGGCGGATCTCGATATCGGCCACGTCGCGGATGCGCTCGGTGCGCTGGTTTGGCAGGAATTGGAGCGCGAGGGGCTGGTTCAAGCGCCTGACCCAGATATCAGTCGAGCCGGAAAACGCACCACCGACCAGCGGCTCCGCGCCGGCTCGATCTCTTGGCCCGGACGGCGCACCGCGCAAGCCATGTGCCGTCTCCGCCGGCCGATGAGGCTGCGCGGAAACGAGCGTATTTCGAGCGGCTGGCGGCTGCGACCGGCGACACCGAGGAGCGTGCCGCGATTGAGCGCGGCGAGATGGGTGTGACGGGCTAAACCCCTCCGCTGCCGATTTCAGTCAAGCGCAATTGCGCGGTCAAACCGACTTCAGGGTAACCGGCGCGGGCAGGTCGCGCCGTTGACACATCTCAAGGCGGCAACGACAAATCCAGCGATCCTCTCAGCGGAGCAGCCCTTCTCGTTGTGACCGCAATTGGGTTTTGTCGGCGGGTCCGTGTTCGCCGTGATCTGGAACGCCCTTCACAAAATTAGATCCCCGATCCGAAACGGCTGGGGCTAGCGCAAAGGAAGAAATGAGTCATGGGTGTCCCAATCACTCTTGCACAATATCTGGTGGATCAGGACATTGCATATGAAGTGGTGCCGCATCCGCATTCCGAGACCGCCTTGGACAGCGCCACGGCTGCGGGCGTGACCGCCGATCGCGTCGTCAAGGCAGTTGTCATCCTCGAGGGCGAAGGTGGCTTCATGCTGGCGCTGCTGCCGGCCTCGCACCGCATCCAGTTTGACGAGCTGCGACGATTGCTTGGCGACCACGTCGACATTGCTGGCGAAGAGAAGGTCGAGACGCTGTTCGTCGATTGCGAACCGGGCGCAGTTCCCGCGCTCGGTGCCGCTTATGGACTTGATGTGGTTATCGACGACAGTCTGGCCGAACAGCGCGAGCTCTATCTCGAGAGTGGCGATCACGCCAGTCTCGTTCACATCAGCGGGCAAAATTTTCGCAAGCTGATGGCAGGTGCGCGGCATGGGCGCTTCACTGCGCACGCGTAAGACTTAAGTCGAATGATCGTCCCACTGTGACGGAAGAGATTGATCAGAAACCACCATGCAACGGATGGTTGGCGCATATGCAGCACGGAGCTTAGCACGTCGATGTTGGCCTCCCCGCTCATCGAAGCGCGCTCGAGCAAGGAGACGGATCGGCAGGTCGCATACATTCCCGACGTGTTGTCGCCTCATGCCGGGCTCGCGCTTCACAAGGCGCTCGCCGACGAACTGACCAGCCAATCGAACGCATTCAAACTAATCGTGTGGCGGTGCACACCGGCGCTGCTGGTTACGACATCGGAAACGCGGCTGCCTTGCTTCGATGAGAGTGCTGCACAAATGCAGTCAGCTGGTTGGCCAGTGGTGGTGCGTAAGAGCGGGGGAGCGGCCTGCCCGGTCGGACCAGGCACAGTGCAGATTGCGACAATCGAGGCAGCTCGACCAGGCACAACAATGAGCATCAAATACGACGCCCTGGCAAAACTTATCATCTCCATGCTTGCCTCCTTTCAGGTCGATTGTCAGATCGCGCCTGTCGCAGGCGCCTACTGTCCTGGTCGTCATGATCTCTCGGTCAGAGGCAGGAAGGTCGCCGGGATCTCGCAGCGTTGGTTTCGCAATCGTTACGGAGTTCGCTGCGCCATCGCGTCCGCCTCGCTCAATGTCGAGGAGCCTCCGGAAAAATTGGCCAGCGTCGTGAACGATTTTTTCGCCAGGGCCGGGAGCGCTTTCCGCTGCCAAGCGACGGCTCTGACCAACATGCGACTGAGCGACTGCCGGGCTGTGGATTTGATGAAGGCCGTCATAAGTCGCCTTGTGGATGGTACGGATATACTTGGCGTCATGGATCGTTAGGACATCGAAACGAATTGCTCTTTCGCCGCGGTCTCCTGCCGACGCATAAAGGCGGTGCAGCAACTGCCAGCGCCGCGCGATAAGGCGTTGCCTGCGGGCTCAGCGGCTTGACATACGTCAATCAACTCTCGATCGGCGTCTGTATTGTTGGTAACAGATAGTCAGCCGAGTCTATGCCATGGAATGGGAGAAAATCCGCAAGCGCCCACGGGATTATGCCGGCGCGAATCTTGTCGACTACGAAGAGTGCGCGCGCACCTTCTCGTGGGCGCAAGCCCTAGGCCTGCTCGAGGGTCTTCCTGATGGGGGCCTCAATATTGCACATGAGGCAGTCGATCGGCACATCAAGTCTGGGCGCGGCGGCAAGCTTGCGCTGCGTTGGATCGGTCGGGATAACACGATTTCTGACTTCTCATATGCAGCGCTGGGCGCTGCCGTGAATCGCTTCGCCAATGTGCTGGTGCAGAACGGAATAGGGAAGGGTGAGCGCGTTTTCTTCCTGCTTGGGCGCGTCCCGGAACTCTATATCGCTGCGCTGGGCACGCTGAAAAACGGCAGCGTCTTCTCGCCACTGTTCTCGCAGTTTGGTCCCGAGCCGATCAAGGCGCGCATGGCCATCGGAGACGCCAAGGCACTTGTCACCACAGAAGCGTTCTATCGCCGCAAGATAGAGCCTTGGCGCAAGGAGCTTGCAAACCTGAAACAGGTCTTCTTGATCGAATGTTCGCCAAATCTGCCCCACCGCACGGTCAATCTCAGCGCAGCCTTGAAACAGGCAGCGGACTCGTTCGAGATCGCGCGAACGAAGGCCGAGGACATGGCGCTGCTACACTTCACCAGCGGCACCACAGGCAAGCCGAAAGGCGCCGTGCACGTGCACGAAGCCGTGGTCG
>JASHYD010001231.1 GCA_030043175.1 Xanthobacteraceae bacterium
ACGCGAAGATCGCCATCATACTTCGCAACCAAACGATCAAAACTGGTCCACGGAACAAAATCCATGACCTGCGAAAACAGCGTCCGGCCAAAGTTCACGGTGGCGCTCCCGATCGGAAAAAAAGCGGGAAAATTACCGCCGATTCGTCAAAGGGCGTTCAAATCGACACCAAATGAAATCAGCATCAACTTGTTGAATAACAACGTAAATTACGGATATGATCCTCACTTAACCGGACAGCAGTGATGTAGGAATCGATGTATCTTTGGAAGACTCATGCATTTGCGTCGTCGATGGAGGAATGGCGTCGCGATCGAACAAAGGAATGGGACTTTAAAAAAGGAGTGAAAATTGAAGGGCTTTCGGGCGGGTCAGGACACCAGCCTTCCCGAAGTGAGGTCCCGACGCCGGGACGATGGATCAGGTCACGTCGCAAACATGGCGGATGGCACAGACCACGCGAAACGCTAGATTGGCCGACCTATCCTCTCAAACCCCATCAGGTGGCGGCCAGCGCGCCGACCCCGTACAGAAGCACGACCGGAACGGATGAGTCACGAGTGGAGAGATGACCCTTGACAATCCCGGCCCGTTACAGAAGCTTATGTTTGCCCATGGTCCGCCCTCTATGCATTGAGGCTCGGCCCGGCCTATCCGAGCAACCCTCGTCCGATTTTGCATACGCAGGGCGGACCGCCTGATTCGCCGGTTCAGCTATAGTTAACGAAATTCCGGTGGGGACCGCCTCGCGTGACCCGCCAACACTGACGGGCTCGAGGAACGGACATAACGTCTAGGCGACCAGCCCCACACAACCGGGACGTCAACGCGTCGAGGGGGCATGTGCTGTCGCTTCTCGAAGGGCCAGACTGGACCGACATGCTTTCTTTCTCCTAACCGCCCTCGCCGCTATTACCGGGGCATGAAACGTCCGGGTGCTTCCACGGAAATTCACAGGACTCATAAAGCGGGTCGGCGGCTGGTTTCGGCTGCGGCTGCGCGGTTTGTCGCGCCGGGTGCCTGACCTTGTGCTTTGCTGCGGGGGACGATGTGGCGAGCGGGTTATCGGCGACAACAGAGAGGTTCTTATATCCTGCTTTGGCTGCCGCCGCAGCGGGCACCGCGATGCAGGCCACGAGGGCGCCGGTGATTGCAAGTGTGCCTCCGGCAGTCATTAGCTTTCTCATGTGTTTGTCCTCCTTGTCGTTCTCCTCTGGTTTGGAAATCACCCCGCTTACATCGCATCAAGGCTTAACGGCGTTCGGTTGGGCGGTGTAGAACCCCCCCTTCCCAAAATCCGCTCTTCATGCAGCGTTCCCACGTAGAGTTGCAATATCCCGGCACCCCAGGGACATAGGGGCCGCCAGTATTCCAATCCTTGCCTGAGCGGCACGCCGATTTCAGCTCAGAGCATGTTGCTGCCCCGCTTACAGCCTGCGAGGGGCGCGCGGTTTCGGTTTGCTTCTTCCTTGAAACAGTCGGTGCTCCCGGCTTGTAAAAAGGGTTCTTTATGCACTGGCCACCAAACCCCCGACCGTCCTGGGCACATTGCTCGCGGCTCGAAAAGTAGCAATTAACGGTGTTCCCGTTGATGCACCACGGATAGTTTACCTCCGCGTGGGCCTTCCCTGATGCAGCGAACAACGCAGATAGCGCGAATGCAGCAGTCATTAGCTTTTTCATGTGTTTGTCCTCCTTGTTGTTCTCCTCTTGTTTGGAAATCACCCGCGCACATCGCATCAAGACTTAACGGCGTTCGGCCGAGCGGTGTATATTATACCCCTCCCACCATCCCGTCTTCATGCATTGTTCCCATCTAAAGGTGCAATATTTCTCGGCACGCGGTCCCGATCTCTCACGAATCGTCTCGAAATAGACCTTGCGTCCCCGATAATTGACCATGCGACCGTTGATGCATACCGATTTCAGCCCAGTGCATGTGCCCGGCAGTTGGCTGAATCCCCCAACGCGCCCAGGGTGAGTGAAATCGTTGCCGAGATCTTGGGGACTGGGGGTTTGGTTCTCAGCCTGTGCTGAAACTACCGTAGCTGCACACGCCATCAGCGCGATCATCATCATAAATTGACGCATCGCTGCCTCTTTTCAGTTTTCTGATTGTTATCGAGTGTAGCACGAAACCATCTTCGGTTGGCGTTCAGAAGATTAAATTCGCTGTTAATGTTCGAAAAAATGGCCACGGTGTTCGTCCGCACGGACGTTGACTGATCCCCTATTCGGGCATTGTACGGGCATCTTGTCGTACCCTTCGATTCGCCGTGACTCCTGAGATTGCCGCCAAGATTGTCGCCAGCCTGGACGCGGAGCTCGCCCGTCGCCGGGAGAAACGTGATCGGGAGGAAGAACAGCGCTGGCGAGAGGAATCGGATGACGCCCCTGTTGTGTTTGCGCGGCACTACCTTGATTGTCTCGTTGGTCGGGTTGGCGTCGAATCTCCGGAGGAGGCGGCTGCGATTGTGATGGCGTTGGCTGGTGATGATACCGACCGTGAGAAGCGTGAACGCGTTGAGGCGTTTGCTGAATGGATTGTCGGGTTTGGCGAGAAGGTGCAGCTGCTGGAGTGTAGGGCGGTTGTGGAGCCTGGCAGCGTGCACAGGCCTTGCCCAACTATCCAGGTCAAGAGCAAGGGATTGGCGTCTGCCGCCAGTCCTCTCCTCGGCCTGACCCAGCAGCGCCGCACCAGGAGCGGATTGGTCGCAGGAGAGAACCGGTGTCGTCAGGAGCGCCGCCAGAGGATGGAATGACCCGCCGCGGTGTGGTTCTGACGTTCGACCAGCGCGCGATGTCGGGCACCATTCTGGAGGCTGGCAGCGGAAAAGAGATTGCCATTGCCGAGGGGGCGGTTCGGCGGGCTGGATTGACCAACCTGTTTCCACAACAGCGTGTAGAATTCCGCATCGAGGCTGACCATAACGGCCCGAAGGCGGGAACTATCAGATTGGTTTTGGGGGGCTCTTGTGCCGAAGTTTAATTGCAAGACATGCGGCCAGGCGCACGAATTCTCCTTCACCAAGCCCGATGACTGGTGGTTCTGTAACGAAGCCTTTTGCGCCCAATATGAGCGTGCCGTTGCCTTGGCCAGGGGTAACGCCGGACGCAATCGGTATCGAGCCCGGGAGCCGGTTGCACACCGAGGCCCTGCGGGACATTGCGAGGCAACAGCAGCGTGAATGGTGCCAGGACAGGGAGCAATCCGAGCGGGAGTATCTCCGAAACAGGCCCAGGAAGTTAAGGCCGTTGTAGCCGTGTGCTGTCCTTCTCGTCCCGTTTGCAGCCGCTGTTGTGGGTTTGATGTTCCATTGCCCGCTATCATAACGGGGCAGTGGCGTAACCACCTGCAAACCTATTCAGGTG
>JASHYD010001232.1 GCA_030043175.1 Xanthobacteraceae bacterium
TCCAGTCAGCACTTTTACGATGTGATCACGCGCGGCCACGGAGTGATGTTCGCGTACGCGGATCGGGTTGAACCCGCAGACCGGTGGGCGATCGTTGCCTATATCCGTGCGCTGCAGGCGAGCGCTGATGCAACGCTCGCCGATGTGCCCGCGGGCGAGCGGGGCGCACTGCAATGATGCGCAACGCAAACTGGCTCGAATTGATCACCGCCGCGCTCGGCGTGCTGGGAGTCATCGGTTGCGTGATCGCTGCGGCCAGCGACTGGACCGCGTTCTTGCATGCTTGGCTGTGCAGCTATCTGTTTTGGTTAGGCCTTCCTCTCGCGGGCATTACGCTCGTGCTGGTGCACGACCTCAGCGGTGGTGGTTGGATGACAACGGCTCGACCCGTTGCCGACGCGGCGGCCGCGACGATGCCGATCGCGAGCCTTGCCGGGATTCCGGCTTTCGTCGGCCTGAATTCGCTCTATAGCTGGACCCATCCGCCGGCCGATCTCGGAAATGTATTTTACCTTAATCCGACTGATTTTTTCGCCCGCTATGGGGTCTACGTCGTTCTGTGGAATGTGTTGGCCGCGTTTGTGTTGTGGGGTCCGCGGCATGAAGGCCTGCCGATACGGTCGGGGCTGTCCTGGATAAGCGGTATTGGCCTCGTCGTGCTGGCCTTTTCGATCAGTTTTGCCGCCATTGATTGGATTTTGTCGCTTGAACCGACATTCTGGTCCTCAGCTTTTCCCTACGCGCAGGGAGCGAGCTGGTTCAACACCGGCATGGCAACCGTGTTGCTCACCATCACCCTCGTCGGGTGGCCGGCCGGCGTGCGTCGCCAGCACATGGTCGACCTTTCGCAAATCCTGCTGGCGACCACGATTTTCTGGGCCTATGTCGAATTCGTCCAGTTTCTCATCATATGGGAGGAGAACCTCAAGCTCGAGATTCCCTGGTACCTCAAGCGCCTGAATTCGGTGTGGCGCCCCGCGATCTATGTCTCGGCGGGACTTGGATTCATGGTACCTTTTTTCGTCCTCTTGTGGGCCCCGAGCAAGCGCAATCGTGCCGTCGTTGGAACGATCTGCGGGTTAATCTTGATCAGCCGGCTCGCCCATACGTGGCTGCTGGTTATGCCGGAATTAACGCAGCCCACTCCGTTCTGGGCCGATGCCGCGGCTGTCCTGGCACTCGGCGGCGCGATGGTCCTGCTGTTCACCGCGTTCTTGCGGTACGGGCACCGGCTCGCGCCGGCCGGTGGACCAATCTGGACGGCAGATCATGGCTGACCCGACCCACTCCGATAGCCCAAACTCCGGACCGGCGCGTCGGCGGTTCCTAGGTTTTAGCGGATTTCTCGCCTTCCTCGTTTGGAGATTTCTGCTGCCGCACGGTCCCCGAGCCGAAGAGCGGCCCGTCGCGGCTGGTAGCGCGGCCCAATTCGAGAATCCCAATACCGCGTTTGAGCCGTCGGATTGGTCGCTGGGGCCGGTCGCCCTCGTCTACGTCGCGATACTGCTGCTGCTCGTGATTTCGTGCTTGGTGCTGATCGTCGCATTTCCCGATGCATTGCCCGATGTCGACCGAACCTTGCGCATATCCCCACCGGGTCCGCGTCTTGAGACCAATCCCCAGGCCGAGCTGCAGCGGTTTCGAGCCGAAGAGGAGAAACGGCTCAACACATACGGCTGGATCGACAAGCAGAAAGGCATCGTGCGCATCCCGATCAACGAGGCGATGAAGAAACTAGCCCGCACTGGGGCGCCAGGCTTTCCTGAGAGGCCACAATGATGCGAACGGTTTGCGGCTGCATCATGGGACTTGCGGTGTGTGCCGCTTTGATCGTCACCCTGATGGCTGCGACCGCGTCACGGCCTGCCGCCGGGAGCACGAGCGACGCATCGGACCTTGCCCTGCGTCCACATCCGGGGGCCCGGCTGCCATTGACGACGAGACTGGTCGATGAATCTGGCCGCCCAGTAGTGCTTGGGGAATATTTCGGCAAATCCCCCGTCATTCTCGTGCTCGAATACCTGGGCTGCACGTCGCTGTGCGGCGTGACCCTGCGAAACCTCGTTGAAGCGCTCAACGGCCTGCCGCTGCAGGCCGGGCGCGACTACGAGCTGGTGGCGGTCAGCATCGATCCTCGCGAAAAGCCAAGCGATGCACTTGCCGCGCGGGCGAAATATGCCACGCTGCTCGATCGCGGCGCAGACGCAACCGGGCTGCATTTTCTGACGGCACCTCCTGCCGCGGTGCGAGAGATCGCCGACGCGGTCGGGTTTGCCTACCGCTACGACAGCATGCTCGATGCCTACCTGCATCCGGCGGGTTTGGCGATAGCCGCGCCCGATGGTGTGATCAGCGGTTACGTTGAAGGCGTCGCAATTTCGCCGCGAGATCTGGCCGGTGCCCTTGCTGACGCTCGACAAAATAAGTCGCCGGGGCTGCTCAGGCGCTTAGTGGTGCTTTGCAATTTCCGTGGAGCCCCGCGGGGTCGGTTTACCTCGGCAGTGCTGACAGCGCTCACCGTCGCCGACCTCGCGGCAGGGTTGACCCTCATTGGGATATTCGCCGCCATTCGGTGGCGTCGCAGCTGACTCCATGTACCACTGGATCCCTTTCTGGCCCGATGTAGCTGCTGAAAACGCGACCGCGGTCAACGCTCTCTACGTTGCCGAGCTCGGCCTTGCGGGTCTGATCATGGTCACCATCGTCGGAATGATGTTGACTTTTTGTTTCCGTTATCGCCGCGGCAGCGCCGTCTCGCGCACCGGCCTCGTTGAAAAAACCTGGCATGTCGAAATCCTTTGGACGGCTATCACTTTAGCGGCTTTCCTCATGCTCTTCGTCTGGGGTGCGGTTCTCTACATCTGGCTGTATCAAGTACCCCCGGGAGATGAGGAGGTCTATGTCGTCGGCAAACAATGGATGTGGAAAGTCGAACACCCGGGCGGCCAGCGTGAGATCGATGCGCTTCACGTTCCTGTCGACAAGACGATACGGGTGGTGATGGCTTCGGAGGACGTTATTCATAGTTTTTTCGTGCCGGCCTTCCGGGTCAAACGCGACGTTGTGCCCGGCACGCTTGAGACGATTTGGTTTAGGCCGACCAAGACCGGCACCTTCAGGCTCGAGTGCACCCAGTATTGCGGACTCCAGCATGCGACGATGCTGGGCGAGATCGTCGTCATGAGCGGCGTCGATTACGCGCGCTGGCTGACCGAGCAGGGCGTGCACAAGTCGCTGGCGGAACAAGGTGAGCAGGTGTTCCTCGCTCACGGCTGTAGCGGCTGCCATGACAGGAACAGCACCGTTCATGCCCCCTCGCTCGCCGGACTCTACGGGACGATGGTGCACCTGCAAGATGGTTCGGTGCGGATGGCCGACGAGGCATACATCCGAGACTGCATTGTCAATCCGCGCAGTTTCACCGTCGCCGGGTATCCGCCCGTAATGCCCGACTATGCGGGGCAGCTTGGCGAGGATGATCTCTTGACACTGGTCGCTTACATCAAAGCCCTTGGCAGGGTACGGGAGTCCGGCAAATGAGCACCATAACCGCGGAGCGCGCCGCACTACCCAGCGCTGCTCCCTCGGAGCCGAGCTATCTGACGGCCGAAAACACCGTCTCCTCATGGCTGCTGACACGGGACCATAAGCGCATTGCGCTTCTCTTCTTTGCATCCGTTACCTTCTTCTTTTTTGTGGGCGGAGCTGCTGCAACCTTGATGCGGCTCAACCTCGCCACGCCGGAGGGCCTGCTGCAGCCCGCCGTGTACAATCGCATGTTCACGATGCACGGCATCATCATGGTTTGGTTTTTTCTCATCCCTTCCATCCCGACGACATTCGGAAACTTCTTCATTCCCCTGATGATCGGGGCACGCGATCTCGCATTTCCGCGGGTCAATCTCGGTAGCTGGTATGTGTTCAACCTTTCGGGCCTGGTGGTGCTTTATGCATTGATAATGGGAGGCGCCGATACCGGCTGGACGTTCTACGCGCCGTTGTCTACTGCTTACGCAAACGGTTACGTATTTGCGGCCGCCATGGCGGTTTTCGTCAACGGTTTCTCGTCAATTATGACGGCGCTCAACTTTGTCGTCACCATACACCGCATGCGCGCTCCTGGAATGACGTGGATGCGTCTTCCACTGTTCGTTTGGGGCATCTATGCGGTGAGTGTGGTGATGCTGACCGCTACACCGGTCCTGGCGATGGACACTTTCCTGCTGGCGGTGGAACGTTTCATTGGGGTCGGCATGTTCGACCCGAATCTGGGTGGCGATCCGATACTCTGGCAGCATATGTTCTGGTTCTACTCCCATCCCGCGGTGTACATCATGATACTGCCCGCCATGGGGGTCGTCAGCGAGATCATCCCCTGCTACGCCCGCCGTCCCATCTTCGGTTATGCCGGAATGACGATTGCATTGATGGCGATCGCGATCCTCAGCTTCTTCGTGTGGGCCCACCACATGTTCGTGGCCGGGATTTCCGTCTACGCCGGAGTGGTGTTTTCATTGCTGACGTTTTTTGTTGCAGTTCCGTCGGCCATCAAGGTGTTCAACTGGACCGTAAGCCTGCACAAGGGCCGTATCAGTTTCGATGCGCCGATGCTCTATGCGCTCGGATTCGTTCTCCTGTTCACGATTGGCGGGGTCACAGGGCTCATGGTTGCGACGCTTGGGGTCGATGTCCATGTGCACGACACCTATTTCGTCATCGCCCACTTTCACTACATCATGGTAGGCGCCACGGTGAGCGCGTTCTTCGGTGCGCTGCACTACTGGTGGCCAAAAATGACGGGCCGACTTTATCCGGAAATGTGGGCGCGGTTCGCTGCGATACTCACCTATGTGGGATTTAACCTCACCTTCTTCCCGCAATTTGTTCTGGGTTATCTCGGCATGCCCAGGCGTTGGTACACGTATCCTCCTGAATGGCAGTCGTGGAACTTGCTATCGTCCGCAGGCGCCTCGATCCTTGCGGTCGCCTATGCCCTGCCGCTTTTGTACCTAGGGTGGTCAATATTTTGGGGACGCAAAGCGGGCGCCAACCCCTGGCGTGCTACCGGCCTCGAATGGATCACGCCATCGCCTCCGCCCACGCATAATTTCGAGCGCACTCCAGTGGTCGCAACAGCGCCCTACCGCTACGACCCTGAGCGCGACAGCTTCGTCACCCAAGAGGGCACCGACTATGCCGGATAGCGTCACTCTCCGGCCTGAAATCCAGTACGCCAACCTCGAGCAGCAAGGTGATACGGCCCAGCTCGGGATGTGGGTGTTCCTCGTGAACGAGACCGTTTTCTTCGGGGCTTTGATTTTCACCTATTTCCTATATCGCAAGTCCTATCCGCAGGAGTTCGCCGAAGCCGCCAAGGATGCGGTGCTGTGGTGCGGCACCGTGAACCTGGTGATTTTGTTGACGAGCAGCCTGACGATGGTACTCGCGATCAACTCGGGTGCGCAGGGCGAGCGACGGCAAATGATCTGGTGGCTGATCGCCACTGCGGGTCTTGGCGTCGCGTTCCTCTTCATCAAAGGTTACGAGTACTACCTTGATTTTCAGAGCAAGGTCGTCCCGGTCGTCAATTTCGAAGTCAGGCCGGGCGAGGGGCGGGCAGGGCAGTTGTTCTGGGTGTTCTACTGGGTGGCAACAGGACTCCACGCGATTCACCTCATGATCGGGGTTGGGCTGGTGCTCTACATGCTGTGGCGGATACGTCAGGGGAAGATCACCCCGGTCTATTACGCCCCACTGGAAGTTGTTGGCATTTACTGGAGCTTTGTCGATACGGTCTGGCTTTTCCTTTACCCCTCCATTTACCTCGTGGGGCGGTCATGACAATTGGGCCAGAGATTGATCCAAGACGCGCCCGGGCGTTGCCGTTCGTGGTCGCATGGGCAGTCATGCTCCTGCTCGCCGGCTTGAGCCTGTGGACGGCGTTCCTCGGAATGGGAATCTGGGCGCCGATCGTGCAATATGGGATCGCCGCGCTGCAGACCGCGATATTATTCGTTTTGTTCATGCGCCTGAAAGGGCCACCGTCACTGAAATGGGTGTTTGCCGTCAGCGGCTTCTTCTGGCTCTTATTTCTCTACGGGCTGAGCATGACTGACTATTCCAATCGTAGAGGCTGGCCATCGATGTATCATCCGAATGGACCTAGTTTCCACAATCGTCAAAATAGTCCTTGATGGTCGCACCGCACGTGCTGGACCTCCAGTGAGCGCCGGGCAAACGCGCCTCCTGTCGGGCAGATACCTCAAAACCGGACCCCTCAAAACCGGACCCTCAAAACCGGACCCTCAAAACCGGACCC
>JASHYD010001233.1 GCA_030043175.1 Xanthobacteraceae bacterium
ATACCAAAATTCTGATCGAATTCAATTGCGGGTCTTCTGGCGGTGTTTTCGCCTACGATAAAGATTGCGACCAAGGTCCGGCCTTCGAAGCGAAGATCTTGAAAGGTGCTAACGCCCGTTCCCAGAAGCCTCCGCGCAGTCCCGGTCGTGCGTGTTGCACGCTGAACCTTTTTGGCATCTGAGTAAATCTCCTCGAAAGTACTCGAGCGAAATTGATTGCGATATAAACGGCGAACGAATATGCGACCTGTCACGCTGAAGTAGAAATCATCCGTAAACTGGTTATACGAGGTAATGAGTTTGCCGGTATTTTCGTCCTCAAATACAATTTGGCCACTGCGATAAATCGTTACAGATTTTCCGTAGAGCTGGCGAGGTACCTGCGTTGCAGCGGCGTCAGCCTCGAAGCTGAAGGAAAATAGCGAGAATAAGATGAGCGAAAGGATGATGCGTGCCATTTTCTAGCCCTCAAAGGAATTGGTCACATCGAACTATAAAACTCAAGATGCGTCGCGTGCCCCCGTCACGCGTATGAGCGCCAGGAACGGGCGGCATCACTGCTGAAACGCGTTCCCATCCTGGATCGTGCAACGACGGTCTGTGACTTGTCGGGATATTAATCGCTGGATAGCGCCATCCCAGGATGTTCGGCGAACGGGCTTGCCGTTGTCGCTGCCTTGAATGCCTGTCGAGGTGCATAAACCAAAATTCTGATCGAATTCAATGGTCATTCTGTTCGCGCCGTTTTCACCGAACATTGCAATTGCGATAAAAGCCCGGCATTCGAAGTAGTGATGCTATGCCAGGGCATTTTCCCGCCGCCTGTCGCAAGAACCGGATGGGTGTTCTTCTGTGTCGGATCGGAGCCAACCTGCTCGTATGTGCGCGAACCAACAATAAGTTGCGGGAAATCTGGTTATCCGACATTAACCGCAAGCCGATCGTGACGGACACGGTCGGAGACGACAGCACTACGGCGCCCAAGTATTCCACCGTTCGCGGGATATGAGATGCTTGGCGACCAAAGTCTATATTCTCGTCAAACCAGAATTAAAAAGGGCGGCTGCGTCGCACCGTCCGCGAAGCTGGCAGCCTGAAAATACACGGGGAGCGGTTGTATTTCTCACAGTTGCACTACAGGGTCGGTTCGTTGACCATCAGCTCACGGATTGAGCCTCCTATAAGCCATCGTCGGTGGCTCGTCGTCTCCTCAAGGGCTACGCCCCGCGCCTATCAGGGAGGTGACACCAATTAACAAGTACGCGGCAGCCACAGCTAGTGATCGCGCTCAACATCACGATGCTCGCGCTTGCCGTTTCATTCGGCCCCTGGAGGTTTCTTATGGCCCGAAACGAAGGAGCCTGCGACAGCACGGCGCGCGGTCTGCGTCTGTGGGCTAATCGGTGTCATTGCAGCTTCGAGTGCTATCGGCAGTACCGCTATGCCGTGAGGTTGCCGTGCTCGCCGGGACCGCCGGGTTGGCATGAAGGATTGTGTGAGCAGCGTGTGGTTCCGGTCGAGGCGGCTCATGCATGCCTGGCGACATGCGTGAAAGCGAAGGAGGCCTCTCGACACTAGTCGCGCCAGGGCTTTAGATATGTCCGCCGTGGGCGGATTTCGCCACCCTGGCATCTGCTTCTCGTCAACGTTGATCACTGGCCAAGTTGTGGACACTGTCTACGGCGCCTTCTACTAAGAACATCACAAGGATCAGCCGCTGCAGCGCCTGGCACCGCTCAGAGTGCGACAACATTATCTTCGGAATCTGCCGGGCAATCTGTCGGCCCGTTCGATCCAATTGGGCACAGAACGCCAACTTACCGCAGTGGCCGAAGTAGCACCGGGCGTCGTCACGCCAGCGCATCGAATCCCTGCGGGCACGTCAAATTTCAGACTTTTTTCGGGATGAGGCTTGAAAATTCAGCACAGTTGCGGCAGAAAAGCGACTGCGAATCGACGGATTTCGGTCACATAGGGCGCTCGATGTCTCCAGTACTTAAGGCGCCAATCACGACCCTACCTCACATCAAAGCACCAACGACTGTAGCTAATGCCAAGTCGTTTGAGACCGACGGGTGGATATCCACTCCGTTGTTGCGTCAGCCGAGCAATCCACTCTCTCGTCGGACGAAATTGTTGATCGCAGTTGGGGTCGCTACGCTACCTGCTTGTTATTTCATCTTTAGAAATTCTGATAGCCCGATCGAGCTTGCGGCCGCACCGCAAGCTACAGTCAACATACCGCCCGTTGAATTTCTGCCGTCACGAGAAGCTCGGGCTCCCGCGGCCGCTGATACCAGTGTCGAGAGCCGAATTGAGTCGGATGCTCAAAGAGCACCGTTGCAGACGACGGCGCCTTCGGACCTGAAATCGGCTCAAAGCGGGATTGCGGCGAGACCATCACATACGTTGCCAGGAAGAGGAAGCCGGCCCTTCGCGACAAGCGAGCAGGATTCTAACTGCTTTCCATCTGCTTCGGCTGTGCGGCTCGAACATCCGGGAGGATGGCCGTCCTGGACCCTGAGAGCACCTGGTCATGTGGGCGCGAGATGCTGGCACGTCGCAACGCGAACCGCAGCCCCTGACCGCTCAAGTGAGATGCGAAGAAAGGAGACAGCCCCATCAACGGGGAAAGTTGACCCTGCGCTATTCGGCTTATTTTAAAAACGCCCGCTCTACTGTGGCCCCGTCTACGGACCACGGCGCGACAGGGGGCTGTGTGAGGCAACTGAAGCGCGCGGCCTCACGCTGCAAGGCTGCCGCCCGGGCGGCGTTCCTGATCACCTATTCCAATTCTCAACTGCGCTCCCGCTGCACGGCGATGCTGGCGGGATTACGGACCTTGATCCACACGCGGCACGGGCTCCTCTGTATGGAAGCGCATCACTGGTCCTTCAACCCCTTCCTCCTCGCCGCCTCTGCCTCGGCCCTCCTCGCTGCCTCGGCCCTCCTCGCTGCCTCGGCCGCTAACCCCTCGCCTCTGCCTCGGCCATCCGGTCGCCGCTTTGAATTCCGGCAGCCCTAACAATGGCAGACCGCCAACCTTTCGTACCCGAATGGGAACCTTGACTGACCGTGGTAGTTGCCCACTGGGAACCAGCCGGGAGGGTACTATGAGGCCAATTGGCATTATTGCAATCGCGGCTGTTTCAGCTCCCCTGCTTGCGAGCTGCTTCGGCTCGGACTATTCCAAAGAACCATGGATGACGCATGACCGACAGTGCGAGCAATTGGGCTTCGCGCGGGGTACTCCAGAACACGACAAATGCCGGATCGAACTGGCCCGCGAAGCGACGCCACAAGGGGCATCTCGAGCTACGACCGACTGACGCGATTTGTCACCGACCTTCATCGCCCCGTCAAACGCATGGCAAAGGTTTCTGCGTCTTCTGGCTTCGCGAAACAGAACTCCTGTGCTCAGGCGGGAGCGCGCAGGACCTCCCTTGCTCTAAACGCGCGTAAACGGGTTTTCTGGCGCCGACTCCTTGCTTGGAGGGTACAGGAGGGGGCAAAGGAGTCGGGGCGCACCATCCGCCGACCCACTGGCGGCCCCTGTACGTTTAGTTGGCGCGCGGTACGCCGATAGGAGATGCCCGGCGGAACTGTCGCCGGCCCGTCTGACTCGCACCAGGTCCGGCCTTTCCGAAAGCTCCAACAAGCAAGGACCGGGGCCACCGTCAGGGGCGGGTCGGTTCTGGCGAGGCCCGCGATACGGGCTTGGGCTTGGAGGCGGAGGCAGGGCGCGATACGGGCTTCGGCGCGGAGGCGGAGGCAGGCCGCGGCGAAGTCTCTGGGTTCTTCGAAAGGATCGACTGCTCTAGTTTCACGATCTCGCGCGTCGTCTGCTCCTGGTCGGCTGTGAACTGGTCGAGGGTGCGCGTCATCTGCTCCACGCTGTGCATCATCTGCTCTTGACTTGCGGCGATCCGTTCGACGCTGCGCGCTATCTGCTGTTGACTTGTGGCGATCTGGTTTGCGCTGCTCGTCATTTGCTCCTGACTGGAGGCAATATTGGTGGCTATCCGGTCGATGTCTTGCCGTACCGCGTCGAGATCGAGCGATATTGCGTTGGGGTGCTGCTGGTCCGGAGAAGACGCCGTTCGCGAGGTCAGCCCGATCACGTCAGGCGCGTTCTGTGAAACGGGTTCGGCTTGCGGCGCCAACCAGCCAAGCTGCGGGTACGAGCTTGCGACGATCTCTCTGACTGGATTGCCATACGACAGCCAAACCAAGACGGCAGAGACGCCGATGCAAAAAATTATCAGGAAGCGGACGATGGCGACCACGACTCGCTTGCCAACCGAGGATCCCCCGTTTGGATGCCCGCTCTTTGTCAGGTCGGCCGAGCGAACAGTAGGCAATGCGTCTGCGGGGGGCTCGGATTGCGTGGGGTTTGGCATGGCACTAACCTCCGTCTGTACCGTGTTCCAATAGCCGGCTTCGTCCGCGAAAAACGCGAGCGCCGCGCGAAAAACCTACTCCTTCTCTCACGCGCCAGCCAACGCCGGCCGCAAGGGGGCGGCCCAGCTGGCGGGTCTGCGTTCAATCAGTCTTCAAGCGCCCGCCGACCGGCATTGGTGATGCTGACACGGCCGACAAGTTGGCCGCCAGCCTTCTCGCGCTGATTACAAAACCGGCACGGATGCGGGCTGCTAACGTCCTGCGCGTAAAGCCGTTGGCGAACATGGTTGTGTCGGTAGGTCCCAAAGGCCGATCAGGCAGGTAGAACCCCCGCCCCTCTCTGTAGGGGGGCATTATCGCGAGAGGAACCGGGGCCACGCGAGGTGCGCGGAGATAGCCTCACGCAACCAGCCCAACGCCGTCCGCAGCGGTGGCGTTCCGGCAAGCTGGCCACCGGCTCGCTCGTACTGGCGCGGTTGGGCCGGCGGCCCGCAACTCCCGCCGCCTCCGAAGCCTGCGGCCCGCTTCTTGCACCGCTGACCGTGCGTGCTGGCCCTCACCTGGTCCCGTGCGTAGGATCCCGGCTCCCTGATACCCGGCACAGGGGGCTGGGACCGCTTTCTTTGCCAAGGCGCTGCTTGCTTCGCGCTGGGTTTGCGGCCGCGCCCCTAGGCAAATTCCTGTTCGTCATAGGTGCTTCTCATAACCTGCAGCCCGATCGGCGGAGCCCGCACCAACGGCCGCCTGCGTTAACCGTGCGTGAGCCCTGTCTCTCTTTCGAGCCGCTCAGCCAGTTGCTCGTAGCGCTCAGCGATACTGCGCATCCCTTCCCGAGCGTGTGCGTCGTTGAACGTATCAGCTCGAGCGAGGATTTCCTCCGCACGCTCTCGACACTCTCTAGCAAGTTCCATAAGTCTTTCGTCGCACACGGGACAACCCCGGCAGATGCAACGTTTTCGGCGAACCGGCAGCGCCATAAGTTTACGGAACAGCTACCAAGCGGAGCCAAATACTTGTCGTCCGGGCCACGCTCTTTTTTGCCGCCATCAGCCCGATCCTTCTTCTGGCCTTGGAGACCAGAACGGGAACTCCCGTTCTGGAGGCCAGGATCACGCCGCCTCCGGTCCTGGTTGCTCTTCGCGGTTCCAGTCTGGCAACGGACCAGAATCGGTGACGGGCAGCTCGAACCATTCTGTTACGAACATGCCGACATCGTTGATATAACCGGCACAGACGCTGCCATCGTCGCATTTGATGTTGGCTCCGCAGCCTAAATCATAACATAACTCTCTCAGCCCGTGTAGAGCCTCGACAAGAGTCGAGTAGCGGTTGCCGGGGATTGAGTAATAAGCGGCCTCGCCGTTGTTAGAAGACATCATTTTTCCCCTTTCTTCGTTGATTTCAAACTGAGGGCATCATTTGGCCAGCGCGAGCTATCGCAGCGGCTCCTAGCGGGGTGCTGCCGTAATCCCCGAGAGCGCTCATGTATTCGTCAACGATCGCCTGCCTGGCGTCGCGCTGCGCCTGATCCTGCTTGCGCATTTTGATGATGGTCCTGATCGCCGCGACATCGAAGCCGGCGCCGCGGGCTTCCTGGTAGATGCCGCGGACGTCCTCGGCCAGTTCGGCACGCTCCTGTTCGACCGCCTCTATGCGTTCGACAAGGCTCCTCAATCGGGCCTTGTCGATGGAGTTGTGACCGATCGCGGGCTCGGCGGTGGTGGTCTTCTGGCGTGGCATGGTGGTTCCTCTAGTGGTGGTCGATAGTTGGGGTTAACTGGGGCCTTAAGCGGCACCGCAGACTTGCCGCGCCGCCGCATCAATAGCGGCGAGCCGGTCAACGTAGTCCGATTCGGTGATCAGGCCGCTGGCATGGTCCCGGTAGACAGCTTGCCGCTGACGGTCGAACACCTGTTGCAGTTCGGGCGGTAGCCTCTTGGGCTTCC
>JASHYD010001234.1 GCA_030043175.1 Xanthobacteraceae bacterium
GTTGTGCGATAATTTCCCACCGATATCGAAGTTCTGCTCCAGAACCAGCACATCGGCGCCCAGGTCATGTGCGCGTTTCGCCGCCACGATTCCGGTCCCACCGGAGCCGCACACGATCACATCCGCCTCGTAGTCCCAGCGAATGTCAGCGGGGGCCCGTTGTGCCTGTGCCTTGCCAGGGGCCGACAGGATGGCCGCGCCCAATCCGGCGGCAGCGCCCGCCTTGACGAAGTCGCGCCGGCTTGCGGCCGTCTGACCCCGAAGCTCGGCGACTTTTGTTTCGCGTTTTTTGACCATGATTAGTTTCCCCCTGGGTAAGCCAAGCAGTGGCCCGTGGATGACGACCACATTGGCAGCGAATTCACGACTCAGCCGTGGTTATTCAGCACCAGCGCGGCGTGGCTCTATTGCCGCATGCATGGCGGCACTATTCCCCTTCGGACGCATCTTCGCGGCCCACGAACGAGCCTCTGTTTGCCAGATGATCCCGTGACGTTCGCGATCAATGAAGATCATGCACCAAAGATTCGTTCTTCACCAGCCGGCGTACTCAACTCGTTCTGCTCACGACCAAGCATGGGATACCGTCCTTGACGGCGGTCTGCTGAGCTACGGGACGAGCCTTCGCAACTCGTATCGCGAAATGGCTGGCTACGTCGGGCGCGTTCTCAATGGTGCCAAAACGACCGACTTGCCGGTGCAGCAGCCCAGCACGTTCGAACTTGTGCTCAACCTCAATGCTGCCAAGCTCGCCTTGACCATCCCGACTTCCATCCTGCTACGTGCCGACGAAGTGATCGAGTAGCCATACGCCGCGCTGCCTGCCCTTATCGGCGCGCCGGATATTGCGACAGCTGAGGATGATCTCTGCCGCTTCAGCTGCATCAGACTCAGACGGGCGTGCAGGCGCCGAACGATCAATGGACGTTGCCTTGGATGCTGCGGTGCACACTCGGCGCCCGAATCGGGTCATCAAGAGACTCGCGGACCGCCTCACCTGCGCGGCAGGTTTACATGCATAACCGGACCACGCTGCGGCCGGCGGACGCCGCGCCGAAGAGATTTCGACAGAGTCGAGGGTCCTCGCTCAGCGCCGTGACTCGATAGGACCGAAGGTCGATTAGTTGCGAGAATATCCGTTATCGGGAGTTAATCGGCGGCTCCGCACTGCGGCGCTTGCGCTCCCTCAGCTCACCTCCTCGTTAGCCAGGGCACGCACGGCGCGAATGAACGCGGTGACCTCGCGCCGACGTCCAATCGCCTCGGCGGTGTTGCGGCAATGCTTGAAGGCGTTCTTGTTACCCCTCGGACCGCCCAGCAATCGGACGCCCCGATTTTCGCCAGTGTCGCGTAAACCTAACTACGGAATTTTCCGATAGTTTCGCCAGCCCAACTTCGTGACGAACAAAGATGAAATATAGCCGAAGTCGCAAGCCTATTCGATCACCTCGTCGGCGCGGGCGAGAAGCATCCAAGGAATTCCCAGCCCGAGCACCTTCGCGGTCTTGAGGTTGATCACAAGTTCAAATTTGGTGGGCCGTTGAACCGGCAGATCGGTGGCTTTCTCGCCATTGAGGATGCGGCCAACATAGATACCGAATCGGCGAACCTGATCAGAATAGCTCGGGCCGTAGCTGATTAGGCCGCCGACAACAGCCTGCTCGCGCATGAAATAGATTGACGGCATCGCGTAGCGTGCCGCCAGCGTAACGATCTCTACGCTGCGATCGGCGAACAATGGGTCGGCGGTGACCAGGACGGCGTCACTGTTTGCTACGAGGCCCGCAAAGGCCGCATCGATCTCAGTGCTGTCAGCGACACAGGACTCATCAATTCGCACGCCCATACCAGCGGCGGCTGCTTGTAACTGGCCCACGCGGGACGCAAGATTAGCACCACTGGGGTTGATCATCGCCGTAAACCGCATGGCACGCGGCAGCAGCTCATGCAACAATTCCAGCCGCTTAGGCTCAAGCTCCGCGAACAACATCGCGACGCCGGTAGCATTGCCGCCTGGGCGGTTGAGGCTCGCAACGAGACCGGCTTGAACTGGGTCGCCTCCCACATCGAAAACGATTGGAATTGTGCCGCTTGCGGCTTTGGCTGCACGCGCCGGAGCCAACCCCCCTACCGTGGCGATGACAGCTACGCGGCGGTTGACCAAATCAGTCGCCAGTTCCGGCAGCCGTGCGACGTCGTTTCCACAATAGCGGTATTCGATGATAACGTTTTGGCCCTCCGTAAACCCCGCGTCACTGAGCCCGCGGCGGAACGCGAACAACGTGGAAGCATCGGCTCCAGAGGAACGGGAACTGAGATAGCCGATCACTTTGGGCGTCAGCCGCTGCGCCCGCGCCGCGAGCGGCCAAGCTGCCGCTGCTCCACCGAGGCCCGCAATGAACTCCCGCCGTCTCACCTGCAATCCTCAAGTTTCAAAATTGGCGCGTAAAGCCTTCGAATGCACGCTACAGTAGTTTGGTCTGCGCAGTCACAAATCAAAACTCTACAAATGATACCGCCCTAGCGCCTGCGTGAGAAGTGGGTTCGCTGATCGGATGGTGTCAGCCTGCGGTGCCTCGCGCCTCACCCCGCTTTGCGCGCCATCGACGACGAAAGGGCGCAACGTCGCTGCAATCCGCTGAACCGTGCCGAGAGACACACCAGCAGCCTCTGCCGCCGCCCGGTAGCTCATCCCCTTACTTAAGGCCTGACGAGTGAGCGCCTCTTGTGCCGGTTGACAGGCGCTCTGCCAACACGCTTACCTTCGGCTTTGGCTTTCCTTATCCCGGCCTTGATACCCTCCCTGGTCTTCACCCGATGATACGCGGAACACGCCATCATTATCCGCAAATCCGCCTCCCCCTTTCGGTAGCGCTCGACTAAAAGAGAGTAATCGGCGGGCATATTCAGGTTGACTCCGCGCGGAGCGACGGTCTTCAAACTTCTGATCCAATACGACTCGAGGAAGGGCAGAAGATCGGGATCGCACATCTCGATCACCTCAAATCGAAATGCCTCCTCACCGTATGTATCGAATGCATCCTGCAAGCCACGGTTCTTATGAGCCCGCCGCCATAAACGGCTTAGGTGATGATATTACCGCCTCGGATACCGGTCGGTCGCCCCGATGTATGCAATACGGAGCGGCCGATAGACATAGAGGTAAACAACGCCAAACCCTTCGAACGGATCGCCGCGCTCGGTTACGAACACCCACGGAGAATGCGGGTTCTCTCGCCGCAGCCGACGCCATGTAGCGGGTGGCCGCCGTCCTTACCGCCCTTAGCTCGCTTAACCGAGATGACGGCTTCGTCGAGATTAACCCGCGTCCAAGGAAGCTCGACCAACTCCTTAGCCCGGAGCCCGTGGCGGTAGGCCAACCGGATCATGGTGGCGTCACGAAACCCCCATCGCCCCTCTTTGGCGCCAGCCAACAATTGGGCGACCTCACTCTCAAGGAGATGCTCACGCTCGCGGTAGACCTCTTTCCTTGCGGCCAGTCGGGTTATTGGAGACTGTCGACTGTCGGCTTTTCGATACCTGGCGCCACTAAATATAGGTCAGGATTTGCCATGTGTTTCAGCGCCCCCTTAATCAAACTGTTAGGTAAAAGGCATATTGCCGACTGTTCACCAATCGAAAATCAATGAGTATTCGATAATGCGTCGACCCGTCGCAGGTTGATATTATCCTTACCAAAATACCACACCTCCGCCTCGAAAGAGCCAGCCGACCGGGTCGCACTCGTGTGTCGGCGCGTTGGTGAGATGATGGCGGCGCACCCGAAAGCGGCACCTTCATGAGAGGTCGCTTCGCGGCGAAGCAACCTGCGGTGTTGGCTCTGTTCCTGCCTTTGTCGCTGGGGTGATGTCGCGTAGACTGGTTCGAACCCACTTACTGGGATGACACCGGAGGGGCTTCATGAAAATCACAGGAACTATCGTCGGCGTGATTTTGTTGAACCTTGCCGCGCCAAATCTGGCCGTTGCGCAAGGCGCCGGCACACTAGATGCTGAGACCATGACGGCAGCTCGCGAACTCATTGCCGCAATGAGATTCGACACTCAGTCCAATTTGCCGACAATGTTTCACACCATGAGGCCGGCGCTCGTTCAGGGGCGCTATTTCGTTCTAACGCGGCGCCGTCACATTCGTTAGAATGCTATAATATATACCGTTCGAACGATCGAGGTAAGTTGACAAATAAACACCTGTCAATATGTAACAGGCTAAACTAGGGAGTAAAGACAAATGACTAGGTACAAGATGACTGTCGTGTTTGATGTCCATGAAGAAGTGACAATGAAGTATGTTCGCCAAGAAGAGATATTGGCTGATGAAGCGTTGCAGAGAATTGAATCCACTGCTGTCATAGGAAGAAACCACTCTCATATTAACAAACTGTATAAAGACATACTCGAACGGATAGATGCATCACTTAAACATCCTATAACTTACGATATTGTCACGTTTGAAAAACTTAATATTTAATATTTAATATATGATGTAGAGTGATCAAAATATGATTTAAGTATTATGTTGGTTTCTGTCTTAGGAATTAGGTAGGTTGTTAGAGCAATTGGCATAATGTTATGAGAGCAAGTAACACGCTGGCATTGATTATGGAACTCCTGGCTACACGCCAGACAGTAACTCTGCCTGTCGATGCTCAGGCTACCTGTCTTCAAATAATTATGCACCGACAGCGACCTGATGACGCTATTAAGTGGGAGTGTAAAACGCTAAATGGCCATGAATGAGAGAAGACAAGCTCTGTTACTACTAGACATAGGTCTAGTCTTAGTTGGGCTTGTTTTGGTTATGTTGATAATCAACGCGTTAATGTAATTTGTCAAACTACTGAGATTAGTACCGTTGCCCAACTAAGAAATTCAGAGATAATTTTTAAGGATGCAGGAACTTTGTCGCAAATTTTTTTGGATCTGTGCAGCAGGGAATTAAACAGCTTGAAAGTGTCTCAGTTGATAGACATCCTAAAGTATATAATCCGTCAGAAGATGCGGTGATGGCGGCTAAACCCTGCCTAGTACTGACGTCTACACCGTATTCTAGATCCCTGCAGTAACTATCGTTGTAGGCGATGTAGTCGGGTTTGCTGCGGCCATAATTTATGTCGTTCCAGAGGTGCAGGAGATTACGAGACATATCTTATTTGTTTAGTTGGTGCATCACGATAGGTATCGCCGGGTCAACCCATGCCGCCCCTTTTTCATGGGCGAGGATCGCGCAATCCACGTCGGCGATTGGCTGGGTGCTCTTGGAGGATGGTGGCGACGTTGATTATTCCGGTTCGTCCTTTTGCTTTACAGGGCGGCGCGATGGCTTGGCGGGAGCGGGCGCGCCAGCTTGCGCGCTGGTCAACTGACTTTCCCTCGCAGTACGTTCGTGTCCCTCCTGTGCGCTTTTGATGCGGTACTCATATTCTTGGCCATTGTGCGGCAATCGTTTGGTGATCTCGTAAGCCCCGCCGGGAGCGGTAAAGCGCTCGTTTCGATTAGGATGGAATTGCACGATCTGCTTGACGTGGAATTTGTGCATTTGATCACCGCTTTTGGGATCGGCATGACTTACCGATCACGACGGCCTTTGTTCTACCTCTTCCGTTGTGACGCTCCTGCTAGCTTCACACCGATCATGCTCGCCTTTTGCCGAATTGCGCCCTCGGTACGCTTGAGCTTGCGGGCGACCACGGTTGTCTTCGTTTTCTGCCGCGCCATGGTCTTCAGTATCTGCACGTCTTCTTTGGTCCAAGGGTTTCTTTTCCTCAGAATCGGGCGTTTCATTTAGGAAAACTCCTCTTTCTAGTCTGTGTCAAAAAAACCGGACACTAACTCTCGCGCTTGCCGCTGCCCTTCGCCGGCCGGCGCGGCCTCGCTACAGCCGGTTTACCGGCGAGGACCTGCTCAGACCGCTCGGCCATAGACGATGCCAATTTTTCCAATTTGTTGAGGGTCCCGATATTGATCTGATCGAGATTGACTGCGGCTTCACGCATCCTTCGGACTGAGTCCTCTATTTCTGCCGCGGCGTCGAGCCCGATTTTGGCCGCCTCAACTTTAGTCTTCGATATTTTAGGTTTGGTCATGGCTATTTCCTTGTCGGGCGGCGCGGCTTGGTGGCCTGCTTGGCTTGCTTGCGCGAGGCCGGCTTACTGGCTGCAGACCGGATAGCGCTGGGGTCCCGTATTCGAACACCGGGACCTCCATGATTCGTGAACTCCACGCCCCAAGCCTCTAGAACCAATTGAACGGTTCGAACGGTAACTGCGCTGCTTGTTATCGGTTCATTGCCCCGCGCTTCCATGTTGCGGATTGTGTTGACGTTGACCTTCGCCGCGTCCGCGACCTGCTGCTGGTCGACCTCGGCAAAGACGCGAGCCGCTTTGAGTTGATTCCCGGTCACGAGCGACATTTTTAGGTATCACGCCTAGCTTTCTAGTTGACGGATCCATTATCGGCGCCTATCCGCTGGTTGCAGTAACTACCACGGTGGTTGCCAAACGACAAGGGGAGGCCAGCCAGACGAACAAGAACCGAGACCGAACGCCGCAAGCTTCGTGAACGCCTCACCGAAGAGCAGAGGGCCCAAGCACTCCGGACAGCAGCCTGACTTACAAGAGCCACCGGAGGATGGATTGGAGAGTCGAGAAGTTCATTCCCAGCAAAGACCAGCAATAGGAGGGCAGAAGCGATGCCTCAGGCCGCCGGGATACATAGCAGCGGCAAATGCCGTCGAGGCGCTTATCCAGTTGCGTGCCAACATTCGCCGCCTTGCAGACGACGTGAGGAATGAGGACGTCGAACTTGTCTGGGCGATGTGCGGCGGGTCGAACGTGCGCTTACGGATTCTGTCCAGATTGCCGTCATCGCGCAGAACGCCTACATCACGAACAGCGGCGACGGCATCGTAACGGTGATCGACACCGCGACCAGCACGATACGAGGCACGATCCCGGTCGGTTCAGGGCCGTGGGGCACGGCGGTCACGCCGGACGGCAGCAAGGTCTACGTTGCGAACTCTGTCGATAACACCGTATCGGTGATCCACACTGCGACCAACAGCGTGGCTAGCACGATCGTGCTCGGCGCCGTAACTGCAGCCGACCGCGCCAACGCCGTTGCGATAAGCCCGGACGGTAACACCGTCTATATCACCTCGTACATCGATGGCACTACTAACCCATTTTGCGGTCCTCCTCCTGAAGGAGCTGGACCACCTTGCTTTCAGGCCGTGATATCGGTGATCGATGCCGCGACCGACACCGTGGTTGAGACGATTCCGCTCCCGGTCGTTAGCGCGCCCCTGTATATCCTATTTTCGAGCATCCTTGGCATGGTGGTTAGCCCGGATGGCAGCGAGGTCTATGTCAGCTTCGCGAGTGGGACTCAATACGGTTTCTTGATGGCGGTGTGTTGGTAATCAGCACTGAGACGAGCGCGGCAGTTGGCGGGATCTCGATCAGCCCCGACGGCGGCCCTGGTGCCTTATTCCCTGGCGTGGCAGTAAGCCCGGACGCGGTAAAGTCTATGTGCCCTTTTTGTGTGGTGTCGATACTCCCTATTTTGGTTTCGGACCGCAATTGGCGGAGATCGACACTGCCAGCGGGACGCTGACTGCCAGGATACTGGTCGGCAACTATCCTGAGAGCTCGGCTGGTGGGTTGGCGATCACCCCGGACGGTAGCAAGCTCTATGTCACCGTTACAGATAATGGAACTAACACCGTGTCGGTGATCGATACCGCGACTAACAGTCTGCCGCGTGCTGTCCGGAAAAACTTGCCGGCCAGGATTCAGCGCCTCCCGGCGCGTTATACCTTGCCGCGGGAGGTTCTGCGGGAGTTGGTCGGCCTCGCTCACGCGCCGCCTCTCGGCCGACGCGACGGACGGGCTAGGAGCCTCAGGGAGCGCCATTTCGGCGGATGCGTATCAGCAGGAGTCGACGGCGGCGAGAACAAGCGAGCCAGTTGCTCGGTATCGCAGCGGCGCAGCTCGTCGAGCAGATCGGCAACAGGGCCGGGCTGCAGGATAAAAAGCTGCTCAAGGAGCATGGCGACGCGCTCGACCGGCGACAGCTCGATCACGCCCACAATGGGCGCAGCGGGCGCGGGGTGGGCGGCGGCAATGCCGCCGGCCAAGCGCTCCGGCTCGGCTACCGGTTCGGAATTTTGCCGAACCTGCGCGGCTACCGGTTTCCCATTTTCGGGAACCTGCGCAGCGGGCTCGTCATCGAGCCACCAGCGCTCGATCATCGC
>JASHYD010001235.1 GCA_030043175.1 Xanthobacteraceae bacterium
GGCAAATCCTCCGAATAAGCGGCCACGCTTTGGCGTGGCTGCACATCCTACCATCAACCCACACCAGATAGAACCGATGCGATTGGAGGGCTCCCGCATCGGACTACAAGCAAAGAACCTCAGTGCGGCAAAGCTGCCGTCAGAACGGCGTTCTCAGGTTCGGGTCCTCTAGACCGCACCAGTCGTCAATTTCCCAAGCAAAATCAACGCTGGCCCACAGTTGCATTGCCGTGTCGGGGTCGGTGAGCCTGGAACTGATGTCGCGGCTGAAGCCGGCCATGATCATGTACCGCGACTGTAGCCCGATCGGAGGCCTGCTAAAATGGCTGGTCTTCCGCCTGGTCGTGAAGGTGAAGTGCATCACGCTGGTGAACCTGCTCACAGGCGAGGAACTTACCCAGAGTTCGCCACCCTGCGGGACTCAAGCGGTGCGATGGCGGATCAAATCGTGCGGCTGGCTGAAGCATCCAGCCGAGATGGCCGAGCGCGCGGAGCGGTTGCGAAAGGTCCGGGACGGGGTGGCCGTTCCTGGGGCTTGCGATCGGGCCGCCAGTTTCCTTTTGGCCTCGATTCAGAAAACCGGCGCTATGAAGCGTGAGCAATCTCGCCGCGCTCTATCCCTGCGTGAGCGGTAGAGGCAACCTCGCCTCGCGATTATAATGCAGCGCGGCCCCTGGGGACCTTTCCGCCGGCGCCGGCGTTTACACAATCTGGCACAGGGACGGCCGGTTCATCTAGTTGGACGGGGAATAACAGCAGCTACGTCCCCTCGAAACTCTCCACATGGCCTCTATACGCGACTGCACAGTCATTGGGGTGGACGGGGCAGCGGTGACCAGTTCTGCTGGACGGCTGATCATCTCCCACCGCGGGGTGAAGAGCCAGGAGCGGAAGCAGCGAACTCGCCACCAAGGGCCGCGTCGTTCTTGTCGATGAATCCCTCGCGAGCTGTGAACATGAAGGATTGGGTCGATCGGGTTTTCTGTGATGGAATACACGACACTCGGAAGGCCGGGCTCAAGGTCAGCGTCGCCGGGCTCGGGTGCGGCGGGTTCAGCCGACTCGGGCTCGTTCCGGCAAGAGCAAGGCCGAAGCCGTCGCGCTCGTCCGCCAGGCGCACGACCTTGGCGTCAATCTCTTTGATACCGCCCCGGGCTACGGCACCGAGAGCGTCGTCGGCCAAGCGATCAAAAGCGTGGCGCGGGAAAGTGTCGTGCTTGCGACGAAGGCGTTGGTCCCGCCCGGCGAGAGCCGCTCGGCCGCCGACCGCGCGGTACGGAGCCTCGACAACTCGCTTCGGCAGCTCGGCACCGACTACATCGACATCTTTCAGGTGCACGGCGTTTTGCCCCGAGCGTACGACGACGCGCGAGACATCATCGCGCCCGCGCTCCTGGGGGAACGCGAGAAGGGTAGGAGCAGATTTCTCGGAGTGACCGAGCACGCTGATCCTGAGCACGAGATGGTCCGCCGCGCGGTGGAGGACGGCATATGGGATACGGTCATGATCGCGTTCCATATGATACACCAGAATGCCCGTGCCAAGGTGTTTCCGGTGACGACGGCCAATCGTATCGGCACATTGCTGATGTTCGCGGTGCGCAACATCTTCTCGAAGCCTGGGCGCCTTCCCGCGGCATTGCGCGAGTTGACGGCGAGCGGTCACTTGCCGCGTTGGCTTGCCGACGCGGCAAATCCGCTCGGCTTTCTTGTCCACGAGCGGGGTGCGCGCACAATCACCGAAGCCGCCTACCGCTTCGTGCGGCACGAGCCGGGCGTCGATGTCGTGCTGTTCGGTACGGGCAATCCGCAGCATCTGCGGGAAAACATCGCCGCGCTATTGGCCCCGCCGCTGCCGGACCGGCAAACCTTGACGAAGCCGTTTGGCCACTTCGCCGGCGTCGGCCTCGACACGACAATATGGACAGCAGATAAATAAAACTCGAAGAGCAGCGAAACGCTCCCGCAGCCGGGGCAGTGGTGTGTGAACTTGGGCGCGGACGTGGGGGCTCACTCTTCCGGTGTGAAGCCGGATGCCTTCGCGATTGGGCCATCGCCAACCCAATCGAGACCTGAGCCGTCCGCGAAAACAAATGCTCCCAAGGTTTCCCAAGGGAGGGCTTTGGCTGCCGAAGGGGTCGCCATGCTGGTCGGCACTGCGTTTGGTGCGGGATGCACCATTTTTCGCCTTGCTGGTTGGCCCTGAGACGAAAGGTAAAGTTCTTTGATCCCGAACTGATGCTGAAGTCTTAGCCAAGTACGATAGCAGCTTCGGGTCATTGGTCCGTCACGGCCACTGCCACCGACAGCGGCTCTGTCTTCAAAAGCCGGAGGGCCGGCGGGTATGTCGAGACATGGCCCGGCGCACGCGCGGAGCCTCACGAAGACCATTGGCCCGTCTTGGCCCGCAGGGTCGCGTAGGTGAACCCCAGCCTCTCAATCGATCGCGCAGCGTGAGGCTATCTCAAAGAGCGTTCCGACGCGGGATTTCTTCGGGATCCATCTTGACCGTCTGTACCGGGTGCGTTCGTTTCCAGACGACTAGCGAGTCCGAGTAAACCCGAAGAAGCTTTACATCTTAACTGCGCTGATCTGAATGGTGGGCTGGGTATTAGTGTAATTGGGAATATCCGCCATGATAGCCTGCGCGTGCGGGGCGAAGGCGGTCTGGAAGGCGTCGATTGAGTCGAAGTAGAGGTGGCCCATCGCGACATATGTCGCAGGAGCCCCAGGCGCACCGCCAGCGATGCCCTCTTCAACCGCCATGCGCTTGCAGGCAGGACCAAGCTTCTGCTGCACCATCGGCATGTGCTGGTCGAGATAATAGTTCATGTCGAACCTGCAGCCCGCCGCGTTGGGGTAGAGGACGCTGACCTTGATCAAGTTTTCCTCCTCGACTCTGATGATTCGAACTTCCGATGAAATGATAGCACTCAGGACTCGTTGGGTCCCACCGATGATTGACGATGACCCTTTGGTCCGGGTCTGGCCAACGGAGACGGTGCTCTGAGTGGCGCAATCCAAGCTGAACTCGACAGCTCCAGGACCTCTAACAGCCCAAGCATCCGGTGGGCCAGGCGGCCGGTGGTGGCCCCCACGCTGTCGGGACATGCCGGCGAGACGGGGGCGGCCTAGGCGTCGGCCGCAACCTGGTCAAACAGAAGCGCCAACAAGGCTTCCGGCGCGGCGCCACGCTGGATGAGAAACTCGTCGAGCGTGAATTCGTCCGTGCCCGCGTGCCTGGCAGCGTGCCATTCGTGCCACACGAACAGGCGCTTAGCGTTCTGGTCAAAGACCAGTTGCCACGTGTCTTCATCGGCCGGGATTGGTCCCCGTGCGCTGCGGTAAAACTGACGTTCCAGGACGGCATGGGGGCTCCGTCTCCGTTTATGCGTCGGCATGTATGCAAGTATATGGAAACCGGGCGGACGGCACGATACCCAACGCCGTTGACAATTCAAGCCGACCGCCATCGCGCCAAACCACGAGGAGCGGACCTTCTCATTTTCGTATCTTGCGGCGATGCCTTTACGTCCTCTTTCCCATCCCAGGGTCCCCTGTTCCCTCTGACTGGCGCCTGGCGATCCTGGCGTCGCTGGAGAACCGCCGCCCGCCCGCCTTCGATGCGAGGCTGATGCCTACCTCAATCGTTTAGGCACCGAGGAGGTGATACTTATCCCGCCGGCAGAGGATCGAGAGCGGCAGTCGCAGGAGCGCGCTGCCGCCGAGCGGCGGGCCATGCGGTCTCTGCGGCGGCTTGATTCCGGTTGGTGCCCTTTCGCCGCAGGCGGGCAAAAAGGCGCTCGCAAAACTTCCGGGTTCCGCGCCTATTGTAACATTGCCATCGGTACGGAACGAACTAGACTAGGCGCCGGTGGCTGAGAGACCAGCTGCGCTCCCGCTTGAATTTGAGGAGTGTGTCATGGGTCGCGACTCGCATCGAACAAGCGCCGTTTAAGACGAAGCTCGCAGCCGTTTGATCCTAGTCCGCGCGGCCAGGCATTCTTCTTTCACGACTTTCAGGGCCCTCAAATCCTGCGGCTGTCGTAGGCCCAATGGAGCAAAGCCTGGCGCTGCCGCGGGCGGCATGTGAGATCGCCAGGGTCACAGTGTCGTCGCACTTGGGCCAGGTGGCGGCGGATCGCCTTCCAGCGCTTGATCTGACGCGCATCCTCATCCCGCATGCGACGGCCCATGTAGTAGCGGCAATACCACTGGAACCAGCCGCGGGGGTCATCCGAATGGATCCAGCCCTTCCTGCGCCACATCGAAAGCGGCTGACTGGCGTCGATCCCGAAATAATTGAGCGAGCAGTCACGGCCCCCGGGTGACAACTTCGCATGAGCAAACCAGCTCGCCGGGAACTCCTTTTGACAATCGGTCATGTACTTGCCGCAGAACACTCCGAGCGCCAGCATCTCTTTGGGAGTAAGTTCCGGATGAAACTCCGCATCGAAGTTGTCTCCTACAGGCTCCGTCAGAAGGTACGAATAGCCGCTCTGCATTCGGTCATTGACCACAACAAGATCAGCGCGCCGCGGCTTGCCCCTGCCGAGGTCACGTTCCCGATTTTTCGAAACGACCATTCCCACGCTTCCGCACAACACTCATATCCGACGTATGTACGGCTTCGCTATCACCGGAGCAAGGTCTTGGCGGGCGGCCGGCGGAATTCGAGGTAGAAGCTCTTTTGGAGAGTCCTACTCTAGAATATTTTTTGGTGTTACGGCAAGGTCCCGTCGATTGAACCATAACTGAGAGTGCGAGTTGCCTTTAACATACAAGGTGATTGGCCAGCTTTGACATACAAGGTGAGTGGCCTACCGGACTGCGACCGCGAGCCAATACACAGACCGTCCGAGCGAAAAATCGAGAGAGAGCGCTGCGGCTTCCAGAATCCGTTCGTGCAGCGCCAAGATGATCTCATCCAGTGTGAGGTCCGGTTGCTCGCGTCCCGCGATCTTCCTGTCGGCAAGCGCACTGCCGGGATTGACGAGCATGGCAAAGCTCTTTGAATGCCCGGATTTCGCTCGGCCCGCATGCGGAGTACAATCGCCGTAACGCGATGCCTGCCGGTTTCGCAAAACACCGCACATCACAGGGAGGACATGTCATGGGTATTCAATACGACATCTCGCGCCGTCACATGCTGGCCATGTCGGCAGCGACCGCTGCCATGTCGGCCATGGGCGCACACGCGCAAGCGCCGGCGGCCAAGCGCATCGAGCAGTTCGATCCCGCACTCGACGAGATCATCTCCACATCCGAATCGATCAAGGAGATCGCCAGCGGCTTCGGCGGCGAGCTCGGCCCGGCCGAAGGGCCGGTGTGGATCAAGGAAAGCGGCTACCTGCTGTTCAGCGACATTCACAACAACCGGCGGATGAAATACACGCCCGGCCAGGGCGTGAGCCTATTTCTGGAGCCGACCAACCGCGCCAACGGGCTCACCCGCGACCTGCAGGGCCGCGTGGTCGCCTGCGAGCAAATTACGAGGCGGGTCACGCGGCGCGAGCTTGACGGCAGCCTGACGGTGATCGCGAACAGCTTCCAGGGCCAGCGCCTC
>JASHYD010001236.1 GCA_030043175.1 Xanthobacteraceae bacterium
GTCCGCGCAGGCCGGCCATCCCGGCGCGCAGGTCGACGACAGTGGTAAGGTCCAATTCTTGGCTCATGCTTGAGAGACATAGCGACGCAGTTTTTCCCGCGCCAGGTCCATCCATTTGCATACGCTCGATAGCCGCGCAAACCGGTGGCGATCTTGCCGTCCGAATTAAGCCCAGCGACATCCGGGGTGGGCCGTTCCCGGATGCCGCGGCGCTTGCGGGCTACGGTTCAGGAACCGGTTCACGCCGCAGCGCCGAGCGCGGCGAGCTCGCCCGGGAGGGCGTAGGCCCATTGGGTGATGCTGCCTGCCCCCAGGCAGACCACGTAGTCGCTCGGGCGCGCAATGTTTTTGACCAGAGTCGCAAGCTGCTGCGGCCCGTCGAGCCCCAGGACATGGCGATGCCCCCGCGCCCGGAGCCCGGTGATCAGGCTGTCGCGGTCCGCGCCCGCGATCGGCGCCTCGCCGGCCGGATACACGTGGGCCACGATCACGCTATCGGCATCATTAAAGCAGGTACAGAACCGCTCAAACAGCGTATGCAGGCGGGTGTAGCGGTGCGGCTGCACCACTGCGATCACCTGGCCTGGAGTGGATTCGCGCGCGGCGCGGAGCACCGCCTCAATCTCGACCGGATGGTGAGCGTAATCGTCGATCACCGTAATGCCGTTCCATGTGCCGGTGCGGGTGAAGCGCCGCCGCACTCCGCCGAAGCCGGACAGCGCCGTACGGATCACTGCATCGGAGATGCCGAGATTATGCGCCGCCGCGATGGCGGCGGTGGCGTTAAGCGCATTGTGCCGCCCCGGCATCGGCAGCACCAGGTTGTCGATGCTGTGCACATCGTCGCCGGCGCGATCGCGGAACACCACGCAAAAGCGCGAATTGCCGTTGGCATGTTCGAGCCTGGTCAGACGGACGTCAGCCTGGGGGTTTTCCCCGTAGGTGATGATGCGGCGGTCCTCGATGCGACCGACCATCGTCTGCACCACCTGATGGTCGGTGCACATCACCGCAAAGCCGTAGAAAGGGACGTTCTCGACGAAGGCCTGGAAGGCCGACTGCACGGCATCGAAGGTCTTGAAATGATCGAGGTGCTCGGGATCCACGTTGGTGACGATGGCGATGTCAGCCGGCAGCTTGAGGAAGGTGCCGTCGGATTCGTCGGCTTCGACCACCATCCAGTCGCCGGCGCCAAGGCGCGCATTGGTGCCATAGGCGTTGATGATGCCGCCGTTGATGACGGTGGGATCGAGGCGGCCGGCGTCGAGCAGCATCGCCACCAGCGATGTCGTGGTGGTCTTGCCGTGAGTGCCGGCAATGGCGATGCAGCTCTTGAGACGCATCAGCTCGGCGAGCATCTCGGCGCGCCGCACCACCGGCAGGCGCTTCGCCCGCGCCGCAGCGAGTTCCGGATTATCGCGCTTGATCGCCGATGATACCACCACCACATCGGCGCCGTCCAAATTGCCGGCCGTGTGGCCGAACGCGACCGCAATGCCGAGGTCGCGCAACCGCTTGACGTTCTGGCTTTCGGTGACGTCCGAGCCTGTCACCGTGTAGCCAAGATTGCAAAGGACTTCGGCAATCCCGCTCATGCCAATGCCGCCGATGCCGACAAAATGGATCGGGCCGATGTCGCGCGGAAGTTTCATGGTGCGTCCGTCAAGTGAATATCCGGCCTGGCTATCGGGCCAGCATGCAAACAGGCCCTCGTTGCATCAACGTGCGCCAATTTTAAGCCCAAGCGTTTAATTGTTCGTGAGGCGCCTGCTTGACCCTGACGAGCACTGGTGTGGCATGTCGCCGGCCACGGTTTCAGAAAAACCGGCGCCCCGGACGTAGATTGAGCCTGATCACTGCGATGCGGTCCCAACCTGCATCCAAGCTGCGAAATGGGGAATTCTGACTATGCATCTCCTCATACATCAGATCAAAGTGAACAACTGATTGCTGGGCCGAACACAGCAAGAACTTAATACGATCGGCTTCGTTCCCAGGCTCAGGCCGGTGGTGCGGCAGCTGACGCAACATAAGCCGGCACGCCAGTCAGGCGAGCGGCAGCGGGGGCGCCCGAAAAATGGCCCGTTCAAGACGTGGTCGCCGGCTCGGCGCTGGCCTGCTGTTCCCTCGACCCGGACACCACCCCCATCACCAGATCCGCCAGCCGATCCGCACCGTCGAGAACTCCCTGGCCGCGTGCCGCCGCCGCCATTGCGGCGAGCTGGGCTGGCGCGGCGGCAAGCCGTGCAATTTCACTGGCGACGCGATCCGGGGTGAACTGCGTCTGTTCGATCATGAACGCGCCGCCGGCGCGTTCGAGCATGCCGGCGTTGGCGCGCTGGTCGTGGTCGAGGGCGTGGGGCAATGGCACCAGGATGGCGGGCCGTCCAATGGCCGCGAGCTCCGCCACCGTGGAGGCGCCCGAACGCGCTATCACGATGTGACTTGCCGCCATCCGGGACGGAAGATCGCGGAAGAATGGCTCAACCTCGGCGGCGACGCCGAAACGCTGATAGGCCGACCGCACCCTCTCGATGTCCTCGTCGCGCGCCTGCTGGGTTACAGTGAGCCGTGCCCGCACCGCCATTGGCACAAGCTCGATGGCGGGAGGTATGACATCAGCCATCACCCGCGCGCCCTGGCTGCCGCCAAACACCAGAATGCGCAGCGGCCCGTCGGCGCCCGGATAGGGCGTCGCCGCCGCCTCGACGACCGCCGGGCGGATCGGATTTCCCGTATGCGTGACCTTGACGGCAAAGCGGGGATCATCCGCCAATAGACCGCGAAAGCCGGTGGCAATCGTCTGTACCCGCCGAGCGAGCAGCCGGTTGGCGCGGCCGAGCACGCCGTTCTGCTCATGGACGACGGTTGGAATGCCGCGCAGTACCGCGGCGAGCAGCGGCGGAATGGTGGGATAGCCCCCGAAGCCGACGACGGCCGCCGGGTGCAACCGGCCAAAGAGGAGCAGTGCCCTCACGGTACCACGCGAGAGCTTGGTGACGGCGCCGGCGATGTGGAACGGATTGCGTCCCGCCAATGTCGCGCTCGGGACGATATGCGTCGCCTGGCCCGGGAATTCGCCATAACGGCTCGCGCGCTCGTCGGTAACAAGGTCGACCGTGGCGCCGCGCCGCGTGAGCGCGATGGCGAGCGCCTCGGCCGGAAACAGGTGTCCCCCGGTTCCGCCCGCCGCAACGATGACGAGAGGCGAGCCGCCGCGTGCCTGCATCACAGCGCACTCCCGGCGAGCCCCGCCCTGCCCTGGGGCCGCGGGGGCGCCTCCGCCCTGCCGTCTCCCGCTTGCGGCAGAGGGCCGCGCGGAGGGGGCGGGACGCCCGCCGCCCCCGAATAGGGCGTCAAGGGCTGCAGCAGCGCCGTGCGCGGACGTTCGCGAGTGAAAGCGAGCAACATGCCCATGCCATAGGCGAGCGAGATCATCGAGGAACCGCCATAGGAGATGAACGGAAGCGTCATTCCTTTGGCCGGTATGAGCGCCAGATTCACCGCCATATTGATCGCCGACTGGGCCCCGAACAAGATGGCGAGCCCGGCAATCGAAAACCGCGAAAATGGATCATCGTTACGCATCGCCTTGCCGAGCGCGCGAAGCACGATGAACGCAAACAAAAAGACCAGAACCAGACACAGCACGATGCCGAACTCCTCAGCCGCCACAGCGAACACGAAATCGGCATGGCTGTCGGGCAGAATGCGTTTTATGGTGCCTTCCCCCGGCCCCTGGCCGAACCAGCCGCCGCGGAAAAACGATTCTACGGCCGCATCGACCTGGAAAGTATCGCCGGATGCGGGATCAAGAAAGCGCCTGATGCGCCGCGCCACGTGGGGGATCGTCGTATAGGCGGCCAACAGACCGAGCATCGCGGCGCCGCCGAGGCTCACCACCCAGACAAGCCGCATGCCGGCCATGAAAAACAACGCGCCCCACACAAGCGCAACCAGCATAGTTTGGCCGAAATCAGGTTGGAGGACCAGCAGGCCAACCACAGCGAGCAGCATTACCAGCGAAAACGTGGTCGCCGGCATGTCAGGCTTGCGCCCCGATTCGGCAAACAACCACGCGTTGAGAACGACGAAGGACGGCTTGAGGAACTCGGACGGCTGAATGTTCAATCCGGCAAGGACGATCCAACGGCGTGCGCCTTTCACCTCGGCGCCGATGAACAGCGTGGCGACGACGAGCGCCGTGCTGACGATGAAGACCACAAGTGCGAGGCGGCGGATCTGACGCGGCGATAGAAGGGATATCGCCAGCATGACGACGATCGCTGGGACGAGATAGAGCAGGTGGTGGTGCACGAAATAGAATGAGTCAAGCCCGAGGCGGGCCGCGACTGGAGGGCTCGCTGCGAGCGAAAGCACAATGCCGCCCAGCATGATTGCGCCCAGAGCCACGAGACTGAACCGGTCGATCGTCCACCACCATGCCGCCAGCGGCGTTCGTTCGACGCGCGAAACCATGGTCGAGTTCCCGGCTTGTGGCAGGGCGATGGCCGCTGCCGTGACGCCTGTTTTCCCCTCCCACACAACCGAGCGGTGAGAAGAGAGCTCGCCGTACGCGATTGCCCGTTCCCTGCGCCTCACTCGGAATCTGCGCGATGCGCGCGCACAATGATCTCTCGGCGCAAGCGAGAGGTAAGGGCGGCGCCCACAAGCGATGGCCCTGCCCAACGAGCGGGGCAGGGTAGGGAGAGGGACAGCATTCGACGTTGTGTTAGAATCCTGCGCAACTATCGTTGCCGCCCTGTTAATAAACAATTTCGATCGCCCAGTCGGATGATGCCGGCCTGCGTTACCGGATCGCGGGAAGGTGGTTCCGGTTACGGCCGAAGCGGTGCGACGACGCCCGGAAGGCTCTGCACGAGTTTGCGGAACACCGCGCCGCGCGCTTCGAAATTGTCGAACTGGTCGTAGGATGCACAAGCCGGAGACAGTAGCACGACGGGGTGATCGAGCCCGGATGCTGCGGCATCGCGCGCGGCTTCCTCGACGGCACGCTCGAGAGTGCCGGCCGTAACGTGGTCAACCCTGCCGGCGAGCGTTTTGGCGAACTCCTCCGCCGCAGCGCCAATCAGATAAGCCTTGCGGATGCGGGGAAAATAGCCGGAGAGCTGCTCGATGCCGCCGGTCTTCAGCTTGCCGCCCGCGATCCAAAAGATGTCGCCGAAGCAGGCCAGGGCCTGGGCGGCGGAATCGGCGTTGGTGGCCTTCGAATCGTTGATGAACAGCACCCGGTCCTTACGGCCGACCTCTTGCAGGCGGTGCGCCAGGCCGGGAAACGACCGCAATGCGGCCTGGATGACGTGCCGGTCGACCCCGAGCGCGCGCGCAGCGGCCACCGCACAAGCGGCGTTCTGGGCATTGTGGCGACCCCGCAACGGGCCGATGTTGCTGAGGTGAGCGACTTCCTGCGCGGTGCCGCCGGTGGCCTCGAGGATGCGTTCGGCATCCACATAAATCCCGTAAGCCAGCGGGTGGCGGACCGAAACGCGCACGACGCGCCGGCCGCTGCGCGCCGCCCGGTCGGCAATCGCCTGGCATCGGTTGTCGTCGACACCGACGATCGCAGTGCCGTCGAGCTCAACGCCTGCAATCAGACGCTCCTTGATGGCAGCATAGTTGTCCATGGTGCCGTGACGATCGAGATGGTCCTCGGCGAGATTGATCAGGATGCCAATCGAGGGGTCGATGCTGGTCGCGAGGTCGATCTGGAACGACGAGCACTCGACCACATGCACGCGACCGATCTTGGGCGGCGCCAGCGAGAGAACGGCGGTGCCGATATTGCCGCCGAGCTGGGTGTCGAAACCGGCCTCACTGCAGATATGGGCGATGAGCGCCGTCGTGGTCGACTTGCCATTGGTGCCAGTGACGGCGACGAAAGGCGCTCGAGGCGCATGGGCGCGCCGCTGGCGACAGAACAGCTCGATGTCGCCGATGACTTCGACCGCCATGGCGCGGGCAAGTCCGACCGACCAGTGCGGCGCGGGGTGGGTGAATGGAACGCCGGGTGCGAGCACGAGCGCTGCGATCACGCCCCAGTCGAGTTCGCGCAGGTCTTTTACCGGAATGCCCGCACTGGCGGCATCGGCAACGCGCTCGGGGCTGTCGTCCCAGCCCACCACATCGGCCCCGCCGGCGGTCAGCGCGCTTGCAGCGACCGTCCCCGAGCCACCGAGACCGAACACCGCGACCTTCTTACCAGCAAAGGTGGTGATGGGGATCACGTCCGCCTCTTCCGCCCGCTTGGGCCGGCAGCCTCCGTCGTCCGGATTGAGCGAAGCGAAGTCCGGGACGGCGGTGGCGGGTTTACAGCCCGGTCCCGGATTTCGCTTCGCTCAAGCCGGGCAACACAGAGCGCCATGCCTTAGCGCAGCTTTAATGTCGATAATCCCGCAAGGGCCAGCACCACCGCGATGATCCAGAAGCGGATCACGATCTGCGATTCGGTCCAGCCCAGCTGCTCGAAATGATGATGGATCGGCGCCATCCGGAACACGCGTTTGCCGGTCAGCTTAAATGACACCACCTGGACGATCACGGAGATGGCCTCGACCACGAAAAGTCCGCCGATAATGGCAAGCACGATTTCGTGCTTGGTGATGACCGCGATGGTTCCGAGAAGACCGCCGAGCGCGAGCGACCCGGTATCACCCATGAAGATCGAAGCGGGCGGACAATTGAACCAAAGAAAACCCAGGCCCGCGCCCAGAATGGCGCCGCACAGCACCGCAAGCTCGCCAGCGCCGAGCACGAAATTGACCTGCAAATATTCGGCGAAGTTCGCGTTGCCGATCGCCCACGAAATCGCCCCGAAGCAGCCGGCTGCGATCATGACCGGTCCGATCGCGAGACCATCGAGCCCGTCAGTGAGGTTTACGGCGTTGCCGGCGCCGACGACGATGAAAGCGCCGAAGATGACGAAAAACCAGCCAAGATCGAGCAGCACGTCCTTGAAGAACGGGAATGCCAGCGACGTCGCCATCGGAGCGCGGCCAAGTATCGCAATCGCGTAACACGCAGCGCCGGCGATGAGAAACTCGATCAGCAGGCGAGTTCGTCCGGAAATGCCGGCGTGAGTTTGCCTCGTCACCTTAAGATAATCATCATAGAAGCCGATCGAGCCGAAGCCGAGCGTCACCCCAAGCACGACCCAAACGTAAGGATTGCCGGGGTTGGCCCACAGCACAGTCGAAACGATGAGCCCCGACAAGATCATCAGGCCGCCCATGGTGGGCGTCCCCTTCTTGGACACGAGATGCGATTGCGGGCCGTCGGGACGGATCGGCTGGCCCTTGCCTTGCCGCAACCGCAACCGGTTGATGATCATCGGGCCGAACAGAAACACGAAAATGCCGGCGGTAAACATCGCGCCGCCGGTGCGGAACGTGATGTAACGCAGCACCCTGAGGACCGAAATGGTGTCGGAAAACTGGCTCAGCCAATAGAACATGGGTTCAGCTCTGCATTCGCACCGGTTCGGGCGCTGCGACGGAATGGTGCCGCATCAACGCCTTGACGAGCGGTCCCATCCGCGAGCCTGCCGACGCCTTGATCATGATGGCGTCGCCGGCGTGGACCGCCGCTACGACCTGCGGCTCCAGCTCCACCGCCGTCTTTGCATAGCCGCCCCGGCGCGCGGAAGGAAGCGCATCCCACAACGCCGCCATCAGCGGGCCGGCGCAATAGACGAGATCGATGCCGTTCTGGCAGATCGCATCGATGAGACCGCGATGAAGGTCCGCGCTGGTCGGCCCCAACTCCAGCATGTCGCCCAGGACCGCAATGCGCCGCCCCCTCGGCGCGAGCGGCGCCTGGCCCAGGAGCGCGAGCGCGGCGCGCATGGAGGTCGGGTTGGCGTTGTAGCTTTCGTCGATGACCAGCGCCCGCCCCCCCGGCAATTCGAGCGTCATCCGCGCGCCGCGGCCGGCAGCCGGCGCCTGTTGCGCCAAAGCAATCGCAGCCCGCGCGAGATCGGCGCCGAGGACATGTGCCGCCGTCAGCACCGCGAGCGAATTCATTACCAGATGCCGGCCCGGCGCGCCGATCTTGTAGGTGACTGGCTGGCCCAGGATCTTGGCCTCAACAGTCGAGCAGTCGGCCTGTAGTGCGCATTTAAGGAGGCGTGCCTGCGCGCCTGGGTGTTCGCCGAACGAGACGACGTTGCGGACGCCGGCCGCATCGGCGCGCCGCCGCAGCCGTGCGAAGTGCGGATTATCGCGGTTGATGATGGCGGTGCCGCCGGTCTCAAGCCCGAGAAAAATTTCAGCCTTGGCGTCCGCGATCTCTGCGACCGAAGCGAAGAACTCCAGATGCACCGGCTCGACCGCCGTAATGATCGCCACATGGGGACGCACCATGCGTACGAGCGGCGTGATTTCGCCAGCATGGTTCATGCCGATCTCGAATACCCCATAGCGTGCGGTCTCAGGCATCCGGGCGAGTGACAACGGTACGCCCCAATGATTGTTGAACGATGCCGCCGATGCATGGGTTTCTCCACTTGCCGCGAGGGCAAGCGCCAGCGCCTCCTTGGTCGAAGTCTTCCCGACCGAACCTGTCACCGCCACGATTTTTGCCACCGATCGCTGGCGCGCGGCGCGCGCGACGTCGCGCAAAGCTTCCAGCACATCGCCGACCACCAGGAGCGGCGCATCATCGCCGTACTCATCGCGCCGGTTCCGCGCCACCACTGCAAGCGCCGCGCCCTGCTTGAGCGCGGCGGTGGCGAAATCATGGCCGTCATGGACGTCGCCCCTGATCGCGAAGAATGCCTCTCCTGCCATCACGGTGCGGCTGTCGATCGAAATCCCGGTGACGGCCTGCGGCAGCGGTCCCGCATACTCCGCTCCCGTTGCAGCCGCGACAGACCCGACCGTCCACAGCGACACCGTCATGAGAACCTTCCTGCGACAAGCGCGTTCCGCGCCGCCTCGTGATCGCTGAATGGCACGGTTTTTTGTCCGATAATCTGACCGGTTTCGTGGCCTTTGCCGGCAATCAGGAGCACGTCGCCTGGCTTAAGATCGGCCACCGCGCGGTGGATCGCCTCATTGCGGTCACCGATCTCGTCGGCGTCGGGAGCGCCGGTGAGAATCGCGGCCCTGATCGCGCTCGGGTTTTCGCTGCGCGGGTTGTCGTCCGTCACGATGACACGATCCGCCTTCTCGGTCGCGATCGCCCCCATCAGGGGCCGCTTGCCGGCATCCCGGTCGCCACCGGCGCCAAACACGACGACTAGCCTGCCGCTCACATAGGGCCGCAATGCCTCAAGTGCCTTGGCGAGCGCATCCGGCTTGTGTGCGTAGTCTACAAAGATCGGCGCCCCGGATTTGCGGCCGACCAGTTCAAGCCGTCCTTTGGCGCCGACCAGGCCCTCAAGCGCGGCGAAGACCCGGGCGGCGTCGCCGCCAGCGGCGATCGTCTGGCCGGCCGCAACCAGCGCGTTTTCCACCTGAAATGCACCAACCAATGGCAATCGCACTCGATATCTCACGCCGCCATATTCGAGCGTCAGAAGCTGTGAAAATCCCTCAATCGTAGACGCGGTGAGCCGGATATCCCGGCCCGCGCGTCCGACCTCGATAATGCGCAGCCCGCGGCCGCGTGCTGCATCCGCCACTTGTGCGGCGAAGGTATGATCAGTAGCGATCACAGCAACGCCCTGCGGTTGCACCAGGTTCCGGAACAAGATCAACTTGGCCTCGCGATAGGCTTCGACTGTGCCGTGGTAATCGAGATGGTCGCGGCTGATATTGGTGAAACTCGCGATGCCGACGCGCAGGCCATCGAGGCGGTGCTGATCGAGCCCGTGGGATGACGCCTCGATCGCCAAGTGGG
>JASHYD010000129.1 GCA_030043175.1 Xanthobacteraceae bacterium
GCGCTGGTGCGCTTCGCGCACGTCGCCGCCGGCAACACATTCACCACCGCGGAAATCCACCCCGCCGTCATCGAAGCGCTCGGCTGCGACGCCCAGTACTACACGCTCGCTTCCCTCCGCTACGACCTACCGAAACTCCGCGCCAAGGGTCTTGTTGCCAAGCTCCCCAACTCTCGCCGTTATCAACTGCTCCCGCAGGGATACTCGATTTGCCTCGTCTTCCTAAAGCTCTTCGAACGCGTCTACGCGCCACTCACCGCAGGCCTTGTCAGCCCCATCAAAGCAGACGCACGGCTTCAATCACAAAGGCAATCGCAGCTTGATCACCTCTATCAGCGCGTTGTCGACGATCTCGGTAGCCTCATTCGCGCCGTCGGCCTCAAACATCTGCGATAATGGTCTAAACGTCTATGCGCCTCGTTAAGGTTCGCGGTTCATCCGCAGCACTTGCCGGTATGCGCCAAGCATGCATGCGCCAAGCATGCCGGTAGAGGTGCGATGTCGCCGCGCGTTGATTCGGCCTCAGCCAAGCCTAGCTTCGAAGCCAAAACGGACCAATCGATCTTGATGCGCGATTATGCAGGTGTAATACCTGCCGAGCCTCGACACGTGGACCGCCTCGTCGATCCGAAGAGAGCAAACAAAGAACATCTAAGTCCGAGCCGAACAACAAGCCGATAACGCCAAAAGCGGCTATTTTTTCAGCCGAGCGCGTTTGACACATCTGGAAAACCCCCAAGGCCGCAACTACACGCTGTAATCGAGCCTCCTCGCAGCCCAAACCCCTTTAATCGCTCATCGCAACGCGACAGATTCAATCGTCAAATCAAACACAAAGTGTGCTGCAAATTGAACGAAGCAAGAGTTTGCTTTCGGTTGCACGATTTGAATGGCAACAACTTGTCGTCGCCAGCATGCACCTCCTCAGTCCGACTCGAGTTTGCCCCATTCCAGGCATGAGCAAGGCCAGGGAACAATGGTCCTTGTTCCGGTCAACTGTGGCATTGTTGACACAGTTCGCCAAAAAAATGGCCGTTGCGCTCGGGCCAGGAGTAGCGAGCCGCCGCGTCTTACACTCTAATGGAGCTAACACTCTCATGGAACGAGGAGATTCTTGCTGCTGTACCTTCCGCTGAACGGCGTTGAGGCGACGGTATTCAGCCGCATGTTTGGTTGGCGAGGTTAGATTTCAAACGTATGTTTGGTTGACGAGGCGACGCAGGGCTAGGTAGATTGCCTTAAAGTTGTGACGTGGGTGAGCGTGGGGGGCGGCGCAATGCGGGGTGGCAATCGCGTGAGGAATGCGGGGCGTGTAGTCGCCCCTTCTGTCACTAGAGCCCACTGGCTGCGGCTGATGGCAGGAACGGTACTGGCCGGCGGGACGCTGGCGGCGGGATCCAGCGGCATCGCCGCAACCCTCGACCTGGACGGTGTGAACCTGACATTGCCGCAATCCGGATTTTTTGGTGGGCAGACGTTCATTAACGGGACCGATAACGTCACCAACAACGGCAAAGTCAATGCGACGCTCACCGAAGGCGGCGGCCCTGCGGGGACGACCTATTCAGGGCTAATCTCTGACGGACCGACAAATACGACAGGTTTGGTCCACACGGGTGGCACGGTTACGATCGTCAACGCCAATACCTATAGCGGCGGCACAACGATTGAAGGCGGGACGATCAGTATCGCCAATATCGGGGCGCTCGGCAGCGGCGGCGTGACGTTTGCGAGCCCAGGGCCCGGAACCCTAGAGTCGACTGTATCAGGAACGCTGACCAACAGCATCACCTGGAATGGAGGTGTTACGGGCACGGTTTCGGCGACGACCGGGAATACGTTGACGTTGGCCGGGAACCTTTTGTTGGGCGCCACGTCCGCCAATACCGTTGCGTTCGGATCCACGACCGACGCTGGAACGGTGGTGTTTTCTCCGCAGGGCTTTTCCGTCTCTAACGCGACTCAGATTCAGGTGAACGGCGGCACCTTGCGCGCCGGAAATGTGATTCTGCCAGACATCACTTCGTTCGCCGCCTCAACAACGGTGGCTGCCGGCGCTACGCTCGATTTCAACGGTCAAACCAATGGTGGTGACACGATCCGGAATTTGCAGGGCGCTGGCACGGTCTTGACCGGCGGGGGTGCCACAACCGTGCTGGGGATAGGGTCGGGCAACTTCGCCGGCAGCATCCAGGGCCCTGGCGGCATCCGCGTGACCGACGTCGGCGCGCCAGCGCCTACCACCAACGGCACGCTGATCCTGACGGGCGTGAACACTTACACCGGCGGGACCACGATCGATGCTGATCACGGCTTGACCATCGCGAGCGGCGGTTCCCTGGGTACCTCGGCCAGCCACACGTCGCTTCTCACGAACGGCGGCACCTTGACGGTGAACCTTGGCGGTTCATTGACGGCGGGCGGAATCACCAACAACGCCGGCGGACTGATCAGCAACGCCGGGACGCTGGCATCGGTGACGTCGGCGCTGTCCAATGCTGGCACGCTGAACACCAACCAGTCGACCAGCGTTGTCAGCGGTGGGCTCACCAATACCGGTACGGTGAATGCGGCCGGTCAGGTCAACGGCACGATCAACAACAATTCGTCTGGCGTATTCAACGTTGTGGGCGCGCTGACCAACGATGGCAGCGCGTTCAACAACAACGGTACCGCAACCCTGAACGTTACCGGCGCGCCGGGGAGCAACTTCACGGGTATCGGCACGTTGACCAACGCCTCGACAGCCCTGGTGGGTGTGGCTGTTGCGGCCGGCAATACGCTGAGCGCCAATTCGATTGTGAACAACAGCGGCAGCACGATCAGCAACGCCGGGACGCTGGCATCGGTGACGTCGGCGCTGTCCAATGC
>JASHYD010001237.1 GCA_030043175.1 Xanthobacteraceae bacterium
TTCCGATAGGGGGGCACAGCCCACAAGCCGCTGCACTAAGCAGCCGCTCCTCACCAACGCGCTTGGCAATGGCCGCCGCGTCTTTCGCTGGGTCATCGACGTATCGCCATCAGTCTGTTGGCCGGCACCCTGAATTCCGCAGCGCCTTTTTCGATCGCGGCGGCCGCGTCCGACGCCTCTACGGTACCAAGCCGGACGGCTTTTGCGGCGATCTTGTAGATGCTCCACCTCGTCGGATTCGATGGTTCCGGTTCCTTGGCCATGCGGCAAGTATCCGCCCGCAAGGCAGGACCTTCAACCGGCTGAAAAGGAGCTCTCCCATTGTGAAGCAGAGCAGGATTGCAAACCAAGGTGTTTAGCCTGCGGCCCAACTCGCGTGATTTTTGCGACGGGGAGCGGGCAACGGCTGGGGTAAGCAGCCATGCCATCCTTTTCAGAGCAGGGCGCGTTTGACCCCGAAGCAACTACCGCGATGGGCGAAGCTTTTGACGCTGCTTGCGAGGAGCTTCATTGCGCTACCCAGCCAGAAGTGGTGCGCGAACTCATTGCAACGCTAATTATCGCTGCTGCAAGCCGGGGCGAACTCCCAGCTCGCTTGCTGAAAGCCGCGCTCCGCGAACCGGACTAGCAGCGACGCGGCAACGGCCTACGTTAAATAGCCTTCCAGGGCGCGCCGACCGGCCTCAGTGATCCTGATGCGGCCGATAGACTGGCTTCCAGCTTTGAGGTCGTCGCGCTCTGTCGTTGCAAGTCCGGCACGGATGAGACCCATTACCATGCTGCGTCCAAAGCCGTTGAGGAACAAGGCCGATTCGGTAACACCGAACGGAATGCCGGCTAGCAATTGAAGTGCCCAGCGTTGCTGTACGCCGAGGTGATATTTTCGAGGGGGAGCCGGCATCTCGCGGGACCGGGCGGGAAGAATTCGAAAGCGACAAACAATCAATGTGCCGCAGGTCACGAACTGTGGCAACAAAAGCCCCGACCCGCCTTAAGCTGTCAAAGGAGGGAGGGCCGGGGCCGCGCGAGGCATACTGGCGGTAGCCTTAACGCAGCAAGCCAACGCCGGACACATCGGCACATTTCCAGTAGGGCCAGAGGGCAGACGAAAGCCCCGGCCCCTTAGAGTGGCCGCAGCAAGAGACCGGGACCGCATGGGGTGACATCACAGCTCTACCCCATACAGTGGGCCAACGCGGGCCGCAGCGGCGGCGTTCCGAGGCATGGCGTTGGTTTGATGACCGGTCCCCGCCCGGCGGCACGCGCTGGGCATACGGCCGCTCCAGCGCGCAGCAAATCTCAAGGCTTGTCGGTCGATTCCAAGAGTGCCTTTGGAGCGACATTGCGCCAAGCGCGGATAATGGCACTTTCAACCGTCGCTTCCTCAGCATGCTGGAGAACAACATTGGTAGCTCCGAGCCGCCCCCAGCCTCCCGGCACCGGCACGAAGGTCCCTGGCGCTGCGTGCATGAACATGGCTTGCTGTTCTGGCGTGAGTTGGACCGTGGCTACCGAATCAGCAGGGCCTTTTAAGCTTGCGAACGATTTTCGCGATACACGAAAGTCCGAACCCCACTTGTGAAAGACCTCCACAGCTTCCGGCTGAGATAGTGAGAGTCGGCGAAAATCATTGGGCGTCATAGCAAGAGAAAAGAGGCCGCCAATGAAAGCGGCCCCAAGTGAGGAACGCCCTCGGAGATGGGGGCCGTCATTTGACAGGCAATGTTCATGCCACCGCCGCGAGCGGGCGCTGGCTTTCCCCCACTAGGCAAAGCTTTCTAACCGCCTCAGTTCGGCCTTTCCCGCTCGGCCCTAAATGCCCTGAGCCTCTCGTAAAATTCAGGACGCATCGGTGTGTCCGGTCCGCTGCGAAGTATCTCCGCATGCATAGCCGCCGTCTCCGGCTTGACCGCATCCCAGGGCAAATCAAGACCCCGTAGGCGAAATTCGGCGTCGACGTCATCCCACTCGGTCATGCCTGGATCTTGAGCGACAAAACCGCTGGCGACAAACCGGCGGACGGCGGCGATCCATATCTGCCTCAGTTCTTCCGTCGCAAGCCGCTTGAACCGGCGCCCTCGGTCTAGGTATTCCTTAGTTTGTCTCATCTCTTCGCCGCGCTGAAATGCCTCCGATTCGTCTATGTCGGCTTTGTTTGCCATTACTGAACCTCTGTTTCAGCTCTCATGTCGGCATGAATCCGCGCTGATGAGCGAGCAGGCGAGAGATAGTTTGTCCATCCGGGGCATACATGCACCTCACACTGGCGGCGCCCGCCTTCTTCGACCAAGTTGAGGATGTCTTGTTCCTTGATCTCGCGGTTGGGAAAGATGTCCATCATAAACGTGAGTCCCCATTCCAACGGCACGACCGGTCGCACCTTGGGGTTCGGAATGCCCTTGTCTAATCGAGCGACAGACCGATGGATATAGCAGCCCGACGTCTCGTCATTATCGCCGTTGAACTTGCCTAGCACGATCGGCTTGCCTTCACGCTGGAGCGGAATGAACTGCTCCCTAATCGACACGAACGAGAGCATCGCGTTGGCGATATCCTTATACTTTCTCTTGTCCCGGAGGCGTTTCGGAGCGGAATTCGTGTTGTGGGCCGACAAGAACGACATAATGGCGATCGAGGGCAGCCCAATAACCCGTGAACCTCCGGGTTCCAGGTAAAGCTTCTGGTGCGGCTCCAGTTGTGTGTTGTTGTCGCCGGGATAGCGATCGAACATTATCGGGGTCTATCCGACTAGCGTTACCTTTCGCGTGATTATGTCCGTTACCCGAGTCAGTTTCACATCGTCTTTCACTATCAGTTCTCCTCTTC
>JASHYD010000130.1 GCA_030043175.1 Xanthobacteraceae bacterium
GTGCTGCTCGGTGATTCAGCGTTAGCGGATTATCGTTGCGACCAGGTGAAGCTGGCGGTCGCGATCTACGGCTATGCGGCGGCGCGCAAGCACGCGCTCGAAAACTACGGCAAGGAAGCCGTTGCATTCGGTGATAACTGCCTGCGCGGAAGTGGGGGGCAAGCGCCGCTCGAAACGGCGGAGCCGAAGCTAGGAACTGGACGCGTCAACCCCAGGCCGCAAAGCTTTCCGCGTCGATGAGCCCGAGGCATAACGTGATGACGGCGAGGGCAAGAACGACAGCCAGCGTCCCGGTCCCCCGGACGAAGCGAGTCGCATGGCCCCGCTCAGCGCGCGCCTGCTCGGCCACACAACCGGATTGAACGTATATAGCTCGCGGCCGATACTTGCCGGCAGGGTTGAGAACGGGACTAATCTGCGTTGGACCTGCAATTCAAATCCGCCGCCGAGGTCACCCGGCGGATTCATCAGTAACGGTGTGCACCGCGGGAGTCCGTTTTTGGCCCAAGGCTGCCGAGTTGGACGACGCGATAGGTCGCCAGCATCTCGGGCACACGGGACGTACAGGCTAACGTAGCCGCAAAGGCAGCCTTATCGGTGAGGCGATTATCGGCGTGATGTTACGCGTTACTGGAAGTTATCGAGCGCCCGGCGCCGAGGCGACGTCTCGTTATGCCGGTTCTCGTACGTCAGCTCGGGCCACAAGCTCGTCCAGGCGCCCGGGTGCTCCGAAGGGTAACAGGAACGCCTTCAAGCATGGCCGCTACACCGCCGAGGCGATTGCCGGCCGGCGGGAGGTGGCAGCGCCAATTCGCGCCATGCGCGCTCTGGCCCGCCAAGAGCATGTGTGAATGGTCCCACGCATAAATCCGGGGGGTTTTCGGGCGACTCACGCCGCACAGGCAAAAGGGTAGGTGAAGAACGCGAATAGAGGTTAGCAGCGGCGAGTTACTTTGATTTGCACCCGTCGTATGAAGAGTCACGACAAACCAATGTTGTGGTCTTCAAATGGCTCCCAACCGTTCTCTCATGAAAATTGGCACATGAATTGACATCATAAGGTCGAAGAGTCGGGCGGCGGGCTAACGGCCTCCTTTCGGAGTTGCGCTTTGAGGCCTTATACCTGTATTTTTGGCTAAACACGCGGCGGCTGGAAGATTGACGATGGTTGGGCGGTTGCATGGGCTGAGACGCGTGGGCCTCGCCTCGGATTCAGCTCAAATATTGCCGTTTCAGCATGTCGTTGAACGCGACCGCACCGAGCTGTTGCCGCGCTTGATAGGTCTGCTCCGCATCGGAACCGGCGAGATAACGGAGCTGAGAGGTGCCATCAGTGGCCGCGCCGTAGACGATTGCCGCAATCTGCTCGGGGGTGGAGAAATTCGCCATTTGCTGCGGATCAGCGATGGCGTTCATGACGCGGCTCATCATGGCATCGTAGGCAGGGTGATGGCCGACGTCTAGTGAGCGGCCGAAGAAGTCGGTCTTCATCCCGCCCGGTTCGATAATCTTCATGCCGATGCCGAATTGCGCAAGTTCGAAGGCCATGCTTTCGCACCATCCTTCCAATCCCCACTTCGTGGCGTGGTACATGGAGTTGAACGGCACAGTGATCAGGCCGCCAATCGACGTCGTATTGATGAACATGCCGCTTTGCCGCGCGCGGAAGTGCGGCAGAAACGCCTTCGTGACCCGGATGGGACCCACCAGATTGGTGTAGACCATCCGCATAATTTGGTCATCCGACAGTCCCTCAAGTGCACTCGACAGTCCGTAGCCCGCATTATTGAAGACCACATCGACCTCACCGAGCGCCAGAGCCTCATCAACGGTCCGCTGAATTTCAGCTGGATCGGTGAGGTCAAGGCGAAGCGTGCGCACCGAGGGAAGTTTCTGAAGCTCGGTTTCCTTCTCTGGGTTTCTCATCGTCGCGATGACGCGCCAGCCCTCTTGCGCAAATCGCTTAGCGGTTGCCAATCCCAGTCCTGACGAACTTCCTGTGATGAAAATCGCCAATTGGCTCATAGCGTCATCGCTCCATCGATGGGATCAGCGCGCCCGTGACGTAAGACGCGGCGTCTCAACAAAGCCAAAGGATCACGGACGCTGTCTCGGACGGGCGCAGTGATCCTGCCCATAGGGGTTATTTCCTCATAGTCAGACCGAGTGACCGGACCGGCATTATCGGCCGCGCCGGCGCATCATCAATCCGTACCACAGCCAACGCAGAACAGGTGCATGCGCTCTCCCAGCCCGAGCATGCAATATCCGGCGTCGGCTGCTTTGCCATCTGATGCGCCTCAGCCGCATTAACCCCTGTTCCAGGCGAATTAGGAACGCGACAGATTGGCCCCTGTCAGGGTCGGCGCGCAGGCAAAGCCCCAGCGGGGGGCGCGTGAGGCGCTTGGACTTCACCTCGCCGGCCGCCGCGGCGGTGTTCCTGCTGGGGGGACAGGCCGGGGGCGTTCCTACGTGCCCGAATTGCTCGGCGTGGACACAGACTCCGAAAAGCCGCGAGGCATGGCACTGGCGTACCTATGAGCGCTGGGCGTGAAAAAGCATGAGGCTGCCGTCGCGGAGTCGTGGAGCGGTTTTTGGGGGTCGCGGTTCGCGCGACGGCTTGGTTCTCGGCCGGATTGAACCTACATAGGCATCATCATGTCGCGCATCTTCATTTCGGGATCTTCCACCGGCCTCGGCCTGATGGCGGCCGATCTGCTCGCCAGCAAAGGCCACAGCGTCGTGCTTCACGCTCGCAACGCCAAGCGCGCTAAAGCAGCCCGCCAGGAACTGCCCCAGGCCGAGGCGATCGTGGTCGGCGACGTCGAGAACATCGCGGGCGCAAAGGATGTAGCGGCCCAGGTCAATGGGCTTGGCCACTTCGACGCTTTGATCCACAACGCCGCGGTCGGCTATCGCGAAGGCCATCGCGTCACCGCTGACGGTCTGCCGCACGTGTTCGCGATCAACACGCTGTCGGCCTATATCCTGACCGCGCTGATCGAGCGGCCCAAGCGGCTCGTCTATCTAAGCTCCGGCATGCACCATCATGCCGACGCCAATCTCGACGACACTCTCTGGAAGAAGCGCCCCTGGAACGGTTCGACCGCTTACGCGGAGAGCAAGCTTCACGATGCGATGCTGGCCTTCGCAATTGCGCGGCGCTGGCCGGACGTATTCTCGAATGCGCTGGAGCCTGGGTGGGTGCCGACCAAGATGGGCGGCCCCGGTGCGCCCGACGACATGGATCAGGCGCATCTGACCCAGGCCTGGCTCGCGGCGGGTGATGATCCGAAGGTCAATGTGACGGGTCGGTATTTCTATCACCTGAAGCGCATGGAGCCGAACCCGCAGGCCAATGACCGGGCGCTGCAGGATCGCCTCATCGCGATCTGCAAGGAAATCTCGGGCGTGGCGCTGCCGGCATGAGCCGGCGCGCAATCGTCCTGCGTCAGATCACGGCAGTTCGCCGAGGGAGGTCCGAAATGAAGAATATCAGCGGAAAAAGCCGAGCCAGCTTCCGATGGATACTTTCGTGCGTCACCATGGGTCTCGTAGTAAGCATCTCGCCCTGCTTCGCGCAAGGGAATGGGGATGCCTCGCAGGAGATACAAGCTCTGGGCACTGCGCCCATGCCGGCTTGAGGCGATAGACCCGGGGAGGCGGCCGGGATGCGGGTTCTATGATGACGCCTCAGTTCGATCCGATGCTGCGACCTCGATAAAGGATCGGCGCCGTCACGGACCATTGCGGACGGCAACCCGCTTGGGCGCCCTACGCTCAAGCACATTGAGCCGATGCAGAAGGGCGAGAACTACGGTTTGCAAGGCTGCGTGCGACCGGAACAGCCATGGCGTACCGGATCAACTTCAGGAGATCGCCCATCGCCGTGATTATCGACCGATTCGCAGGAGCGCGTCCTTTACAGCGACAAGCGTCCGCTCCCACCGGGAGGGATCAAGCGCGCAGTCGTAAATCGACTCAATCAAGTCCGATAGGGCTTGAGGCGAGATTGCATCGGCCATGATCACCCCCCCGCGTTTAGGTCCGAATTTTGGTAGTGTTGTACCCGCAGGGCCGCTCTGTTATAATACTTTTTTGCCCTTCCTCGGCCAAATGGCCGATATGCCGGCCTTCGTGCCGCTGGTATTTTTTCGTTAGCGAGCCGCCATCGCTTGGTGCTGCCTGCGTGGAGCCCGAACCTGAATGCCTACGCGGAGCGCTGGGTCAGATCGGTGAAAGAAGAGTGCTTGTCCAAGGTTATTCTCTTTGGCGAGCGTTCGCTGCGGCGAGCTCTGAGCGAATACGTTGACCACTACCATGAGGAGCGCAATCACCAAGGAAAGGGCAACGTCCTGCTAT
>JASHYD010001238.1 GCA_030043175.1 Xanthobacteraceae bacterium
GCTGTTCCGCTAGGTGCCTGCGGCGCCAAGCGCGACAATGCTGGGAGGGCTGTGTTGCGCTTCGAGACGATCGCCTTGGAGGTGTCTGCCCGCTGCATCGCCACGGTGCTGCTCAATCGACCGGATCGCCGCAACGCCCTCAATCGGCTGATGCTCAGCGAGCTCGCTATGGTGCTGGACGAGATCGCGGCTGACCACGCCGTGCGCGTCATGGTCCTGCGCAGCCGAGGGCAGCATTTTTGTGCCGGTGTCGATCTCGCGGAGCGGCAACACGGCGAGCCTGATCGACCAGACGGTCCGACGCTGCTCGACGTCTTGGCATCACTCGACGGTCTGCCCAAGCCGACGATTGCCGCTGTCGACGGCGGTGCGATTGGCGGCGGGGCCGCTTTGGTGGCCTGCTGCGACGTCGCACTCGCCACCGATGCGGCATTTTTCTCGATCCCGGAGGTGAGGGTCGGCATGGCGCCGGTGCGGTTGGCGCCGCTCTTCATTCGTGCGGTCGGATATCGCGGTTTTCGCCGCTATGGGCTGACAGGCGAGCGGATGACTGCCCCAGAAGCATTGCGGCTCGGCCTTGTGCACCAGCTTTGCGCGGCGCAATCGCTCGATTCTTCAGTCGCGGAATTTGCCGACGCTCTGTTACATGGTGCGCCCGGCGCCATGGCGCAGCTGAAGGCCGCAACGAGCCGATTGGCGGCGCCGCCCTGGCCGGCGGAACACGCGCGCAGCCCCCAAGGATTGCCGAAAACGTCGGAAGCCATCGAGGGAATTGCAAGCTTTCGCGACAAGCGCAAGCCGAGCTGGTACCCCGAGTGACGGGCGAGGAATTTCACGCGGTGGCCAGGACGTGGCCACGTCCGGGAATCGGCTGCCAATCATTCAGGAGCCGCATCATTTCGCGAATCGCTGACGTCTGATTGCACAGGACCGGCTTGGCGAACTCCGCCTCGAGCTGCCGCGCCGCCGGCTCAGAAAGCCATGCACCGCCGCCCACATAGACGGCGTCGCAGTCTGGGTTGTCGAGAAAGGCCCGGCGGCCGAGGTCGTAGGCAAGCTGAAGGTTGTCGGCAGTTTCGATCTTCTGAAACTCGGCGGGGCTGAGTTCGTGTGTGGCGGCGCCACAGACCTGCACGCCTTCCCGCGCAAAGAAATGACCCAGCGTCTGGTTCATAGCGTGCGACCATTTGTTGGCCAACGCAAGTTTGCGAATGCCCATGTCGCGTGCCGCATGTACGACCGACAGCACCGTACTGGTCGCCGGTTTGCCAGTGTACCGCGCCATGTGCGCGACCATGCGGTCGTGGGCCGCAAGCCCGATCAGGATCGGCAGCGGCACGCCGTTCTGCATGACGAGATCGATTCCGCGTTCCATCAACAGATCGAGATAGCCGTCGAGCGGCGCGAACACGCGCTCGACATCGTTGGCGGTGAATTCCCGAAGCCCGACAGGGAGCATGACCAGCATGACCCGCGGGGGCGCCAGCCGATAGAACTCGTAGGGAGAGTTATCGATGACGGCCAGCGGGTGCAGAACCCCGACCTTGTGCTTCGGCACGTCGTTCTCGAACATCATCTCCACCGTGCTCGCTTTGGCGAACCGCATCGGCTCGACGAGAGAAGGGTTTTCATCGCCGCCCGGATCTGAGAATGGCTTCCTGAAACAGGCGCGTCCACTCCTCGAATTCCTCGACATAGCGCGGACGATTCATCAAGAACAGCTTATGCAGGTTCGGATACTCGTCAGATTTCATGTCCCGGCGCGAAGACAAATAACCGAGATCGCGATAGAGGAGCTGCGCCTCCCTCGAGAGCAGGAAGTCGATGAACAGCATGGCAGCATGCGGATGTGGCGCCTTGGCGGCGAGCGCCACCGAGGTGTCGGTGACCGGCACCGGGTCCGGAGCGTTCCAGGCGAGGGGGGCGCCCTGCGCCTGAGAGGCAGCGACATGCGATTGGTAGATGGTCGGCGATAACGCGACTTCTCCAGCAATCATCAAGTTGGCAAGCGCGCGGCCGGCCAGTTGATAGACCCGGATCTCCTGTTGGCCGAGCTTTCGTACAAAACCGACCCCGCGGGTGACGACCATTGCGCCAACCCAGTTGCCGGCGGTGCCGGTGGTCGCCGACACTGCCATCTTGCCCTTCCACTTTGGGTCGAGGAGATCCTCGTAGGTCCTCGGTGCTTGCGAGAGCGGGATCTTCGTGGTGTTGAAGCCGATGCCCGTATAGCTCTCGCGCACGCTGATCCAGTGGTGGCCGGCCTCGATAGCATTGGGCTCGAAATTATCCGCCTCCGGCGACGTAAAGGGCTGCAAGACACCTTGATCCCGCGGCAGGATCAGCCCGTCCGCATTGAGTTCGAAGACGTCGACGAGAAACGCACCTGCGGCATATTCCTGGGTTACCTTGACGGCGACGTCGACCGAAGACGCGCGCAGCATCTGGATTCGAAGGAAGGGGTATTTCTGCCGGAAGCGGTCGATCAGAGGCTGGATCTGCGTGCCGGTGGTGTAGATCGCCAGCCGGGCTTCCTGCCGGGCGCCCGCTTCGAGAATCTGCTGCCGATCTCCCCCCGCATACTCGGCAATGTCCTTTATGGTCGCCGGCGCCGCGTGGAGCGGCGGCGGCAGAGCGGCGCCGCAGATCACAACCGCCACCGCGGCGCAGCCAACGATCTTAATTCCCACAGAGGCCACGATTCGCATTACCATTTCGATGATGATGGAATGCTATTGTCTCGGGCGCCCCTGTCAATCACCTCAAACCGCACGCGCGACAATGTCGGACCTGGCACCACGACGATGAGCGTTCCCCGACGCAACTATCGCTGGTGGACTCGTGCACCCGACAAGGGAGCGGCGCTCATATGGGCTCTCCTCGCGGGAGTTTGCCTGGTGGTCCTGCCGCCCTTTGCGTATCTCGTCAAGAGCAGCCTTATCGTATCGCCAGTCGGATCGCCCCAAACGATCGGGTTTGGCAATTACGCGCGTGTGCTTGATCTAGCCGGCTTCGATGTATGGGCCGCGACTTTCGCATATGCGGCCGGGTCCTCGCTGGTCGCAATCCTTTTCGGCGCCTCCACGGCCTGGCTGGTCGCACGTACCAATGTGCCGTTTCGACAAGTCGCGCTGGTCGGCGCATTTCTGTCGCTTGGAGCGCCGTTGATCGTCAAAGGGATCGGCTGGATTCTTCTTCTCGGTCCAAACAACGGCCTTCTCAACATCTGGCTGCGTGCTTTGCTCGGCGGCGCCGGGGCGCCGATCGAACTGTTCAGCCTGGGTGGCATGATCTTCGTCGAAGGGTTGCTGTGGGGCCCCGTCGCCTTTCTGCTTATGCTTCCGGCGTTGGCCGCGATCGATCCGACGCTGGAGGAGGCCGCCGGAACGTGCGGAGCACGATGGTGGCGCACGTTCTGGCATGTTACGTTGCCACTCGTGCGGCCGAGCATTCTCGCGGTTCTGCTGCTGTCGTTCATACGCGCCCTGGAATCGTTCGAAGTGCCGCTGCTGATTGGCATTCCGGGCGGTGTTCTCACGGTAACGACGGCGCTCTATCAGAGCGTTCACGCCGGATTCATTCCGCGCTATGGGGAAGCGAGCGCCTATGCGGTGTTGCTGCTCGCGGCCGCGTCGCTGCCGCTTCTGGCGTATTATCGGGCAACGCGCGAGAGCGCCAAGTTCGCGACCGTGAGTGGCAAAGGCTACCGCACCGCGCAAATCGATCTCGGCCGATGGAAGTATCCGTGCGCGCTGTGGGTCGCAATTCTGCCCATCTCGCTCGCAGCGCCGCTTCTCGTCATGCTGTGGGCCTCGTTCCTGCCGCTCTACGCCAACCCGTCGCTTGGTGACCTCGCGCGGCTTACGCTCGACAACTATCGCTCGATATGGGCGCGCGAAGAGGTTACAGCCAGCATCTACAACAGTCTGTCGGTGGGGGTCGGCAGCGCCGCCGTCGTCGCAATTGGCAGCCTCGTCATGAGCTGGACCGTGGTCCGGCGGCATGAGCGGGTTCGCTGGGCATTGGACGCGATCGCATCGTTGCCCTTGGTTTTTCCAGGAATCGTGCTCGGCATTGCGATCCTGGTGGAGTTTCTCGACTTGCAGGTCATCCCAATCTATGGGACCATCTTCATTCTCATCTTCGCCTTCGCAGTTAAATTCCTCCCCTACGGCATGCGCTTTTGCCATCCAGCGATTATGTCGATCAATCGCGATCTGGAGGACAGCGCGTCCATGTGCGGCGCACGCAATTTCGTCGTACTGTATCGGATTGTGGTGCCGCTGGCGTCGCCAGCCATCATGGCGACGTCGATCTATGTGTTCATGCATGCGATCCGTGACTTATCGGTTGCCATTCTGCTGTCGGGGCCGAACAACAGCATCGTCTCGATTGCCATCCTCGATCTGTGGAACAACGGCGAGATTCCCGAGCTTGCGGCGTTCAGCGTTCTCGTCGCTGCCGGCGCGACGGTTCTTGGCATGGCCTTCATGAGGCTGAGCGTGAGGCATCGTTTTACGGCCTGAAAG